>NZ_CASGGV010000183.1:0-963 GCF_949319125.1 Frankia sp. Hr75.2
TACTGATGGTTAATGTGTGAAGTTATGTTGATCCGAGTTCTTCCCAGGCCAGTCCGGTTTCTGTAAGGAACCCGACGAGGAGCTCGGGCTGGTACTGCATCCGTTTCAGTCCATGCTTGACGGCCTGAAAGACCTGGTCGATCCCACGGGCGGCCAGGTGCACCAGGGTTGTGCGTTTCAGATACGACCAGACACCCTCGACGGGGTTCAGGTCGGGTGCGTAGGCCGGCAGCCACACAACATTGATCCAGTCGGTGTGCGCGGCCAGGAACGCGGCCATCTCAGCCTGGAGGTGGATGTTCAGCCGGTCCCACACCACCACCAGCCGACCCCCGGGCAGCTGCGCGTGCGCGGCCAGCAGAAGATCCCGACAGTCCGCCCAGCTCAGCCCTTTACGCTCCCCGCGACGACCGTGACTGACCCGAGCCCGGTAGACCAGCCGGGCCCGCTGTCCGGGTTTGTAGCAGACCATCCCGACCACACTCACCCGCCCGGCACCGCCCCGTCCCGGGACCCGTACCAGCGGGGTCACCCCGCGCCGCGCCCAGGTCCGCCCGCGTGGCGGCCTCAGGCCCTGCCCTGTCTCGTCGAGGAAACAGACCCAGCCATCCCGGACCGCCGCGGTGGTTTTACCGCCGGCCACCCCTGCGCGGACCAGCCCGCCACCGCGATGTCGTCACGTTCCACCGCGCGCCGTGCCGGCAGCTGGCACGACCAGCCGTTGCGGTCCAGCAGCATCCACACCCCCGGCAGGGTGTAGGTGACCCCGAACTCCCGTCTGATCACCTCCGCGATCCGGGCCAGGGTCCACCGCTGGTCGTCCCAGCCGTACACCCCCGGCCCACGACGCAGGATCGCTTCCAACCGGGCCAGATCACGATCATCCAACCGGCACGATGACAACGGACCGGTCGACCGCAACGCCGCCACACCCCCCGATTCCCACGCCCGATACCAGCAGCC
>NZ_CASGGV010000184.1:0-953 GCF_949319125.1 Frankia sp. Hr75.2
TGTGTCTGGACGGCCGGTACAACCTGTGCCCCACCCACATCCATCGGGCACTGGGCTCCAGCGCGGACGGCGGGATGGCCGAGCAGTTCCGCGTCCCCTCGCAGCGGCTCGTCGCGCTGCCGCCCGGTCTCGACATCCGCGACGCCTCGCTCGTCGAGCCCGCGTCGGTCTCCTGGCACGCCCTCCGGCTGGCCGGCACCGGTCCGGACACCCGGCTGGCTGTCGTGGGAGCAGGTGCGCTCGGCCTGCTCGCCGCCGCCGGCGCGCGCCGCCAGGGTGCTCCCGAGGTGGACCTCGAGGCACGCCATCCGCACCAGGTCGAAGCCGGCGAGCGCCTCGGGGCCAAGGTCGGGACCACGGGCCTGTACGACGTGGTCGTGGAGGCCGCGGGAACGTCGGCCAGCCTCGCCCGCGCCGTCGACCTCGTGGCGCCGGGCGGGACGGTGGTCGTCGTCGGCTTCCACATGGGCACGGTGGAGGTCAACTGGTCCCCGCTGTTCCACCGTGAGGCCCGGCTCATCCCCTCGATGAGCTACTGCCGGCACGCGAACGGGCGCGAGATGGAGGACGCGGCGACCATGCTCGCCGACAGTCCCGAGATCGCCCGCGCGCTGATCACCCATCGGTTCCCGCTTGAGGACGCTGTCGAGGCGTTCCGGGTCGCCGCCGACCGCAAGGCCGGAGCGCTGCGGGTGGTGGTCGAACCGTGACCTCCGTGGGCATCGTGACGGGCGCCGGCCGCCACCCGTACAGGGGCGTGACCGCACCGCCGGCGACGAAGCCGCCGCTATCCTCCGACCTGTGACCGGACGCAACAGGACCCCGGACGGGCAACGCGCCGCGGACGGCGACCTGGACCGCATCGAGATCCGGATCGAGGTTGTCGACTGCTTGATCGAAGACCGTGGGCCTTGACGTTCGTCTATGCAAAGCCTTGACGCACGTCTAGGCTA
>NZ_CASGGV010000185.1:0-936 GCF_949319125.1 Frankia sp. Hr75.2
CTAGCAGGCAGTTGTGCGTTTCCGCAGGTCAACACCGCTAACATGCGGCAACGCCGAAAGTAAAATGGGGGATCGATGCGACACAAGAATGCGGCTCGGTTACTGCTCGTGCTCATGACTGGTGCGATCGCTGCTGGATGCGGCAGCTCTGATTCCGAGTCGGGCACGGCTGCGGACTCGCCCCCGGCGGTGACGCGCACGCCTACGGACGACGCTACCGACCCGTCAGCTGACACCTCCCCGGACCAATCGTCCGCGACGTCGTTGCCACCCGGGGCCGAACCCGGCTTGGACGACATCAATGACGACGGCGAGCCCGACCCGACCTGCGGCACCCAGGATTTCGGCGCCGGACTCGTGATCCGCATCCCGTGCGACATCGGCGGCTACGCCCACGAGCCGGAAGAGGGAACCCGGCTGATCGAGGGCTCGCTCTACCGACTGCCGGGGCCTGACAACATCGACCTCACCGGAATCTCCGGGGAAAACCTTTCCGCGAGGCACGCCGACGGCACCGCACTGTTCATTCTGGTCTTCAACAGCGACAACCTGTTCGCGACCGGCAGCGACGTCATCGGCAGCACGGACACGCTCGACGCCACCATCCGCCTGATCAACTCGCAGTTCTCGGCCGGCGAGATCCAGGTCCGCGGCCACACGGATGCGACCGGCGCCGTCAGAGGCAACCAGACCCTGTCGGAAAACCGCGCCCGGGTCGTTCAGCAGTACCTGCTCGACCACGCTGTATCTGCCACGGCGGTCACTGCGGTCGGACTCGGCAGCACCCAGCCACTGACAGAAGAGGCCAACCCGGACGGTTCACCCGACCCCGAAGGTCAGCGTTTCAACCGGCGCGTCGAGATAGTCGTCCGGCTCCCCGGATAGCCGGTCGAACGACTTGTCGGCACGGGCGGTACTGTCCGGGTGTAGGCGTCA
>NZ_CASGGV010000186.1:0-927 GCF_949319125.1 Frankia sp. Hr75.2
CCGGTGGCCTCGTCGCCGGAGAGGTCGAGCTTCTCGAAGGCGCTGGTCGCGGCCTGCAGGAGCGCGACGCCACCGCCGGCGACGATGCCCTCCTCGACCGCGGCCTTCGCGTTCGAGACGGCGTCCTCGATGCGGTGCTTCTTCTCCTTGAGCTCGACCTCGGTGGCCGCGCCGACCTTGATGACCGCGACGCCGCCGGCGAGCTTGGCCAGGCGCTCCTGGAGCTTCTCGCGGTCGTAGTCGGAGTCGGACTTCTCGATCTCGTTGCGGATCTGGTTGACCCGCCCCGCGATCTGGTCCGCGTCGCCGGCACCCTCGACGATGGTGGTCTCGTCCTTGGTGATGACGACCTTGCGGGCGCGGCCGAGCAGGTCGACGGTGGTGCCCTCGAGCTTGAGGCCGACGTCCTCGGAGATGACCTGGCCGCCGGTGAGGACGGCGATGTCGGTCAGCATGGCCTTGCGGCGGTCACCGAAGCCCGGGGCCTTGACCGCGGTGCTCTTGAACGTGCCGCGGATCTTGTTGACGACCAGGGTCGCCAGGGCCTCGCCCTCGACGTCCTCGGAGATGATGGCCAGCGGCTTGCCGGCCTGCATGACCTTCTCCAGGATCGGGAGGAGGTCCTTGACCGCGGAGATCTTGCTGTTCGCGATCAGGATGTACGGGTCGTCGAGGACAGCTTCCATGCGGTCGGTGTCGGTGACGAAGTAGGGCGAGATGTAGCCCTTGTCGAAGCGCATGCCCTCGGTGAGCTCGAGCTCGAGCCCGAAGGTGTTGCTCTCCTCGACGGTGATGACGCCTTCCTTGCCGACCTTGTCCATCGCCTCGGCGATCATGCTGCCGATGGCCGGGTCACCGGCGGAGATGGAGGCGGCCGAGGCGATCTGCTCCTTGGTCTCCACGTCCTTGGCGACGCTGGAGAGCTCC
>NZ_CASGGV010000187.1:0-909 GCF_949319125.1 Frankia sp. Hr75.2
CAACGGTTCCACGAAAACCGGTACGGCGTCCAGTTTTCTGAACGCTGCTGGCAGGCTGTGCGGGTGGCGACGAACAGCGAGCGGATCGAGGCAGGCCGGCGACAGCGGCGGGTGCTGGTCCGGGTGACCCGGGCCGCGTGGCGGCTGAAGCAGGCCGAACGGGAGCGGGCGTGGGCGTTGACCTCGGCTCGGGCTGAGGGGATCTCCATCCGTGTCCTGGCCACGGCGGTGGGGCTGTCGCCCTCACGTGTGCACCAGATCGTGGCCGCCGCCGACTCCGATGCGCTGGATGCGGCGCTGGGTGAGTTGCGGACGGTGGGCTGGCCGGCCCCGGAAGACCCTGACGTGGGAGAGGACGTCGAGCTGGACGGCACCGACAGCGTCGCTGATCGGATCAGCGATGAGGTGGCCTGGGTACGGCGGTGTGCGGACTGGCTCGCCGGGCTGGAAGCCGGCGGGTATCCGCCGGCGGTCAACCTGCGTCCGGCCGCCGATTGGCCGGATACGGCTCACGTGGCCGTCGATCTCGCCCGGGTACGGGCAGTCCTTGATCGCATCGCCGCCGACCTGGACGAGTTGGCCCGGGCCCGCCGGGTCGTGGACCTGGACACCGCAGCGGTGCTGCCCGACCGGCACGCCGAGCGCCGCCGTCGCCTGGCCGAGCCGGACCTGGACTTCCGAGACTTCTGCGCCCGCACGCGGCTGCCCGTCTCCTCGACGCTGCACCTGGAGCGCGCGTGGGATGCCTGGCAGACCGAACGACACCGACGCGGCGAGATCGACCAGCGGCCCGACTACCGCGACAACCCCTTCCGGCCACACTGATCCACTGTCGTGCCACGGGATGTCGAAGGTGTCCAGGAAACTGGACGCTCTACCGGTGTTCATGGGGCCGTTGTTACCGGCACC
>NZ_CASGGV010000188.1:0-89018 GCF_949319125.1 Frankia sp. Hr75.2
CCGCCCCCCCCCCCCCCCCCCCCCCCGCGCCGGCGATCGCGAAGTCACCGTGGCGGCGGGCGAGCTCCTCGACGGCGTGCCCGGTCCTGCCGCGCCAGGCGGGGAAGTTCACGGCGGTGAGGATCTCGTCGTCGGCGAGGGCGGTGCTCCAGGTGCCGAGGAAGAACTTCTCGGCGGGGATGGTGCGCGCCCCGCGCGGCGAGACGGTCTCCAGCTGCGCGTCGAGGGCGAGCGCCACCGCGGGGAACTCGGCGGCGGGGTCGGCGTGGGCGATCGCGCCGCCGACCGTGCCCCGGTTGCGGATCTGGAAGTGGCCGATGAGCGGGGCGGCGCGGGCCAGCAGCGGGACGGTCCTGGCGAGGTCCGCGGACGACTCGACTGCGGTGTGGGTGGTGGCGGCACCGATGCGGACGGTGTCGCCCTGATGGTCGATGCCGGCCAGCTCGGGTATCCGGCCGAGGTCGACGAGGTGGTCGAAGACGGCGAGTCGCATCGCGAGCATGGGAATCAGGCTCTGGCCCCCGGCCAGGACCTTCGCGCTGTCACCGTGCTCGGCGAGCAGAGCAAGCGCCTCAGCAAGAGTGGACGGCGCATGGTAGGCGAACCGTGACGCTTTCATTGCCGTGGCGGCTCCGGACTTGTCGGGTCGACCTCGATCTCCAGCGAACGGAAGAACCAGGCCATGGTCTAGTAGAGGACGACGGTGAGAACGACGTCGAACAGCTCCGTTCGGCGTCAGGTTCGCTCACGGTGCCGCCGCCGAGGTGTTCGTTCACGGCACGGATCAGTGTGGTCTCCACGGGGTTACTGAACGACCGTACAAGCTTCACCGGAGACCGAGCAAGTAGGCCTGGACCAGCACAGGCCGGTCTCCCGTCGGCCCTACGGAGCGGAGGAGGGACCGGGGACCTCCGAGCGCCCCGCCCCGCCCCGTGAACGGCGATCCTGCCCGCGTTCTGGTTGACGCCACGCAGCCGTGATGCTGAACTAGCGTTTAATGCCCAGGAGGGCTGGCTTCCCGTACCGCTTCGGCGCCGGCGCGAGAGGACGCGATCGAGGCGCGGAGGCGCCGATGACGCGTCTTTCCGGCCTCGACCTCGGCCCCGAGGAACAGTCGGCCAGCTGCGGACCTCCGGCCTCGGCACACACCACGGTCCCGGTACCGCGCTGGCCCGCCTCGAAGCCAGGGTGGCGCTCCAGCAGATCCCTGTCCACCTCCCGTGATGGAAGGTGGACCATCAGCCAAGGAGACGCAGATGGGAAAGCTCGACGGCAAGGTCGCGTTCATCACCGGCGCGGCACGCGGTCAGGGTCGTAGCCACGCGGTTCGGTTAGCGCAGGAGGGTGCTGACATCATCGCGGTGGACCTCTGCGCCCAGATGGAGTCGGTGCCTTACCCGATGGCGACTCCGGAGGACCTCGAGCTGACCGTGAAGGCGGTCGAGGAGACGGGACGGCGGATCGTCGCCCGGCAGGCTGACGTCCGTGACGTGGCGGCGTTGGGGAAGGCGTTCCAGGACGGCGTCGCCGAGCTGGGCCCGGTCGACATCGTGCTGGCGAACGCCGGTATCGGGCCGGGTGGGGCGGCGTCGGAGGACGAGCAGTGGGCGGACGTCGTCGGGGTCAACCTCACGCTGTCGGGCGCGACGCGTCAGGGCGTGTCCGCGGCGCCGGGGGCTGAGGGCACACCGGCGGTGGGTTGACGCCGGTCGAGCAGCCCGGCCAGGACCTCGAGCGCGTCTCTCACCCGCTGGATGTCGGCCGGGTCGGTGCTGCCGATCGCGGCGGCGAGGGTGTCGTCGATGGGCGCCGAGGGCCGGTCCTCGGCACGGCGCAGCGCCTCGGCCGAGGGACGGACGAGTGTCCTGCGACGGTCGTGGGGGTCGCTGACGGTCTCCAGGGCCCCGACCTCGCGCAACCGGGCGACGCACGCCGAGACCTGGCTCTGCGGGAACCTGACCCGCGCGGTGATCTCCGAGATCGAGCTGTCGGGGTTCCCGAAGACGTCGAACACGACCGCGCGCGTCGGACCGGACATCCGGTGGAGCCCCATCTCCGGGATCGCCTGCTCGCCAAGCTTCATCAGCCTGCGACCCAACTGGAAGAGCTCGAATCCGTCCATGGCAACCTTACAGCAACAGCGATGCATCTCTCAGAGATGCATCTATCTTGATGGAGGTGGTCCTGTCCGGCTAGTGTTACAGCCGCTCAGTCCGCGTACGGTCCGCGGCCCACCCGACCGCCCCTGTGAGTCTTCGTGCTGATTCGCCTGCTGCTGCGCTATGCGCGTCCGTACCGACGGGCCACAGCTCTGGTGGCCATCCTCCAACTCGTCCAGACCGCGGCGGCGCTCTACCTTCCCGACCTGAGCGCCGACGTGATCGACAAGGGTGTCCTGACCGGCGACACCGGCCACATCTGGCGGGTCGGCGGCGTCATGATCGCGGTGTCCCTGGTGCAGCTCCTGTGCGCGATCGCCGCCGCGGTGCTGGCGGCCCGGGTGGCGACGTACCTGGCGCGTGACATGCGCGCCTCGCTGTTCGGCCACGTGCAGTCCTTCTC
Source organism: Frankia sp. Hr75.2 (assembly GCF_949319125.1). Taxonomy (NCBI): domain Bacteria; kingdom Bacillati; phylum Actinomycetota; class Actinomycetes; order Frankiales; family Frankiaceae; genus Frankia; species Frankia sp. Hr75.2. Next base: position 2,563 of record NZ_CASGGV010000188.1, read on the forward strand.
CTCGACCGAACTGCACCTCTTCGGCGCTCCGTCGCTGATCGTCCGGACAACCAACGACATCACGCAGATCCAGGTCCTCGTGCAGATCACCCTCGCGTTCATGATCACAGCACCGATCATGTGCGTCGGCGGCGTCGTCTTCGCGCTCGGCCAGGACGTCCCGCTGTCGCTCCTGCTCGTCGTGATCGCCCCGCTGCTGGGCGCGGCGATCCTGGTCATCCTGCGCCGCATGACACCGCTGTCAGCCACGCAGCAGAGCACGACGGACTCGGTGAACCGCATCATGCGTGAGCAGATCACGGGGCTGCGTGTCGTCCGGGCCTTCGTCCAGGAGGACCACGAACACGCGCGCTTCGCCGCGGCCAACACCCTGCTCACCGACGTGTCCGTACGGGCCGGCCAGCTCATGGCTCTGATGTACCCGCTGGCGACCGCGGTCGCGAGCCTCGCCGGCGTCGCCGTCGTGTGGTTCGGCGCATTGCGCATCGACTCCGGGGCGATCGGCGTCGGGACGCTGTCGGCGTTCCTCGGCTACGTCATGCAGATCCTCGGAGCGGCCATCATGGCCACCTACCTGCTGCGCATGCTCCCCCGGGCGGAGGTCTGCGCCGGACGCGTCCGCGAGGTGCTCGGCACCGCGAGCACCGTCGTCCCGCCCGCCACAGCCGTCCCGCCCGCCACAGCGGTGCCGGCTCTCACCCGGCGCACGCACGTCGAGCTGCGTGGCGTGGGATTCCGGTATCCGGGCGCGGAGGTGGCCGTGCTCAGTGATGTGAACATCACCGCGGGCCCCGGCGAGACAGTCGCGATCATCGGCAGCACCGGCAGCGGCAAGAGCACGCTGCTCAGCCTGATCCCCCGGCTGGCCGACACGTCCGAGGGCATGGTTCTGGTGGGCGGCGTCGACGTCCGCGCGCTCGACCGGGCGCTGCTGAGCCGGACGATCGGCTATGTCCCGCAGCGGCCCTTCCTGTTCTCCGGAACCGTCGCCACGAATCTGCGTTACGGCGACCCCGAGGCCACCGACGACGAGCTGTGGCGGGCCCTCGGCATCGCCCAGGCCCGGGCGTTCGTCGAAGCGCTCTCCGAAGGTCTGGACGCACCGGTCTCGCAGGGCGGCACGAATCTCTCCGGCGGCCAGCGCCAGCGGCTCGCCATCGCACGCGCCCTGGTCGGGCGGCCGGCGGTGTACCTGTTCGACGACTCCTTCTCCGCCCTCGACAACGCGACCGACGCGCGGCTGCGGTCGGCGCTGGCCCGCGAGACGGCGGAGTCGGTGGTCGTCATCGTGGCCCAGCGGGTGAACACGATCCGCGGTGCCGACCGCATCGTCGTGCTCGACGAGGGACGGGTGGTCGGCGTCGGCACCCACCACGCACTGCTCGCCGGGAACGCGACCTACCGCGAGATCGTGCTGTCACAGATGACCGAGGCGGAGGCCGCATGAGTCGGAATCGCGCCGCCCGGAATCACCCCGCCCAGGGCCTCGGCGCCGCGACGGGCGGCCCGCGCCGGCCCGACAGGTCCGCGGACTCCCGCGGCACCGTGCGCCGGGTGTGGCAGGCGATATCCCGGCAGCGAGGACTGCTCGTGGGCACGGCCGTCTCCGGTGTCGCCAGTGTCGTCCTGACCGCTTCGGGCCCATGGCTGCTCGGCCGCGCCACCAACCTTGTCGTCGAAGGCACGCTGGGCCGCCAGCCCGACGCGGCGCGGTCTCCGGCCGGTGTCACCGACGGCGCCGCGGCAGCCGGTTCCGGCATCGACTTCGACGCGGTCGGACGGGTGCTGCTGTACGCGACCGCGGTGTACGTGGCCGCCGGGTTGTGCGCCGTGGTCCAGGCGTGGACGGCCAACCTCGCCGTGCAGCGGGTCACCCGGCAACTACGCGAGGACGTCGCCATCAAGATTTCCCGGGTGCCCGTCTCCTATTTCGACCGCCAGCGCCGCGGCGAGATCCTCAGCCGGGTCACCAACGACATCGACAACCTCGGTCAGAGCCTGCAGCAGGTGTTCGGGCAGTTCGTCATCCCGCTGTTCAGCATCGCGGGAATGCTGGCCGCGATGTTCTGGATCTCATGGCTGCTGGCGCTGATCGCGCTCGTCACCGCCCCGCTGTCCCTCGTCGCGGTGACGGCGCTCGGTAAACGGGCCCAGCCCTTCTTTCTGGAGCAGTGGAAACAGACCGGGCGACTCAACAGCCACATCGAGGAGATGTACACCGGCCACGCCCTGGTCAAGGCCTTCGGGCGCGACCAGCAGGCGATGGACGTCTTCATGGAGAGCAACGACGAGCTGACCGGGGCGACCTACCGGGCGCAGGCGGTGTCGAGCGCCATCCAGCCGGCCATGATGTTCATGAGCAACCTGAACTACGTCCTCATCGCGGTCGTCGGCGGGGTGCGGGTCGCCGCCGGCGCGCTGACGATCGGCGACATCCAGGCGTTCATCCAGTACTCCCGCCAGTACAGCCAGCCGCTGGCGTTCCTCGCCAGCATGGCCAGCACCGTGCAGTCCGGCGCCGCCTCGGCCGAACGGGTCTTCGAGATCCTCGACGCGCCCGAGGAGTCACCGGACCCCATCGAGGCGAACCAGCCGGCATCGACCGTCACGGGTCGGGTCGCGTTCGAGAACGTGTCCTTCCGGTACACCCCGGACAAGCCACTCATCGAGAACCTGTCGCTGACCGCCGAGCCCGGTCACACCATCGCCATCGTGGGCCCGACCGGCGCGGGCAAGACCACGCTGGTCAACCTGCTCATGCGCTTCTACGACGTCGGCGAGGGTCACATCACCCTGGACGGCGTCGACATCGCCACGATGGCGCGGGCCCGCCTGCGTTCCAGAGTCGGCATGGTCCTGCAGGACACCTGGCTGTTCAGCGGAACCATCGCCGAGAACATCGCCTACAGCGCACGGGGAGCGACCCGCGACGAGATCGTCGCCGCGGCGACGGCCGCCCACGCCGACCGGTTCATCCGGACCCTGCCCGACGGCTACGACACAGTGATCGACGACGAGGACTCCGGGCTCAGCGCCGGCGAGAAACAGCTCCTCACCATCGCCCGGGCGTTCCTCGCCAGACCCGCGATCCTCATCCTCGACGAGGCCACCAGCTCCGTCGACACCCGCACCGAAGTTCTCATCCAGGAAGCCATGGCCCGGCTACGGGAAGGGCGCACGGCCTTCGTCATCGCCCACCGGCTGTCCACCATCCGTGACGCGGACACGATCGTCGTCATGGAGGACGGTGCCATCGTCGAGCAGGGCACGCACGATCGCCTCGTCGACGCCGACGGCGCCTACACCCGCCTGTACGCCGCGCAGTTCGCCGATGCGGCGGCCCGGATCGGCTCGGACTGACCTGGGCCTACCGGCCGCTGGAGCCAGTGGTCCGGGCCAGCAGGCCGCCGGTACGGCACACACCACGCCTGGTTCAGGGCCAGGCGATGAAACCTTCGTGGCGGATGGTCCAGCTGCCGTCACGGGGGAAGCCCGGGAGGTCGGTGCCGGCGCCCTCCCAGCCAGCGACCATGAGCGACACGGCCGCGAGCAGGCCGCCGTTGGCGGGAAGATAGACGGGGAGGAAGCTGCCCATCTGCGGGCAGTGGCCGGTGGGCAGGTACCGGTTCTTCGGACGGTCCATGAGGAGCGCGTCCACCGCGAGGTCGGGGCGGCCGATGCGCGTCGCCGTCATCGCCATGACCGGGAAGTCCCAGCCCCACGCGGAGTCCCACTGCCAGGTGTCCCGGACGGCGAGGAGCGTCGTCTCCATGGTGGCGGCGTCGATGAGGGGGGTCACGGGCACGACACCGAGAGCGCACAGCATCGAGGGATGGTCGTCGCGCCGCAGATAGGGCTCCGTGGCGATCGCCGAGTAGACGCCCGCCTCCTCGCGGGGCGGCGCCATGCCGTCCTGGATCTGCTGCCACTGTGCGTTTCTTCCCAGGCCGAGGCGTTCGCGCCACCGCTGGGCGATTTCCAGGCCCCACCACCAGTAGGCCAGCTCGAAGGTGGGATCTTCGGTGGTCCTGGCGTCATAGAACTCCTGGGCGGGGACCAGCGGGGCGGGCAGGTGGTAGGTGCCTGAGCGGTCCTCGACGAAGGAGGCCATGAACAGAGCCGTCTCCTCGACGAGCTCGGCGAAACGAGCCACCAGCCGTTCGCGTTCCGGCCCGGTGCGGCTGCGGTGGAGCAGCTCGAGGAGGTAGAGAAGATGAGGCTGCTGCCAGATGAGCAGCGCCCCGATCTCGGAGGGGCTCTCCCTGCCGTCCGGACCTACCTGCTTGGGCCAGCGCGCCCCGGCGTAACTCTGTCGCTGTGCGGTTGCGCGGGCCGAATCCAGGATTGACAGATACCAGTCCAGGCTGCGTTCCAGGAGATCGGGACGGCCCCACGCGGCGAAGTGCGCGGCATGCCACCAGTGCATCTCGAGGTGGAACTTGCCCTGCCAGGAGTTGGTGACCAACCCGGTTTCCTGCGGCGGGACGGTACCGGAGCAGTTGACCGCGGTCAGGTACTGGGACAGCACCACCCGCCGTTCCAGCTCGGCCGCTCTGGGATCGGTGCTGCCGGCGACATCGATCGCCGCCCCCGACGTCCAGAAACGGCGCCACGAATCCGCCGCCGCGCTCCGGACGGGCGCGAACTCCGCGCGCTCGTGCGCCCAGCTGTCGCCGGGAGCGAAACCGGCCACGAGCTCCAGCGCGGCGGACGACGCGGTCAGCACGAACTCGTGCGGCTCACCGGTCGGGCTGATCCGGCCCTCCGACCAGTCCAGGCGCAGCGTGTACGCGGTGTCGTCGAGTGTCCGGTCGAGGCGGCAGGACTGGTCGCCGAGCAGGTGCAGAGCCGTTGTGTGCCGCTCGGGTGCGCTCCAGTCCGAGGTCCGGAAGAAGTCGTCGCTGGCGTAGGGGAACCGGAGGACGACGGCGGCCCGGCCGTCGGCGAGCAGCTCGGATTCGATGCGGAACGCGACGCGGGAGTCGCGCGGATCGGCGACCGTGCTGACCCGCACCTCGTGCCCGGCGTACTCGAAGACACTGGCGAGCTCGCCCGACCACAGGTCGAGGCGCTGACGCGGATTCGTGAGCGCCCCGGGATCGCTCTCGGGAGCGGCGTCGGGATCCGGCCGCAGGACGAGTCCGATGCGGCCCAGATCGAGGCGCTGGGGATTACAGTGCAGCCAGGTTCCGGCGCGGTGCTCCTCGGCGATCTCGCCGGTGAACATCGCCATCATGTCGAACTTGTCGGGGTACTCCACCGGCCCGCGGGCGGTCTGGTAACCGGTCATCGCGTCGGCGAGCACGAACCCCTCGGGGTTGGGCATGGAGTGCCAGCCCCACGTCGACATCGTCGCGGTGTTCACGGCCAGGCGTTTCTCCGGGTGGGCGGCGGCCTGGTCGTGAAAGGCCGGGAAGGTCTGCATGCCGGTGATGTCGGCGGTGAAGGCAAAGTCGCCGTTGCCGACCGTGATCGCCGCCGCCGCGTCGGCCCGCACCAGCTCGACGTTGTGACGGCGGACGACAGCCTCTCGGTCAATCATGCTCAGCCTTTCCGCCCATGCAAACCCAATCGCGGGCCCCAGGCGCGCGACCCGTCGATACTAGCTCGCGCTAGTTTCCGTAGGCCACGCTATATTGGTGTCCTAGCGCACGCAAGCTGTCCATAATCCAGTAGGCGGCACGGCACCGCCAGGGACCCTCCTGCCGTCCGCCACGAGAAGCAACCCGTCCGCGCCCGGATCTTCTACCCTGGTACAGGGAGAGCATGAGACGGCCCTCCACAGCAGCCGCATCCGGTGCCGGGGTTGACGTGATCCTCGGCGTCGACGTCGGCACGACCGCCACGAAGGTCGTGGCCTTCGACCCGGACGGTCGCGAGCACGCCAGTGCGAGGGTCGGCTACCCCCTGCTCGAACCCCACCCCGGCGAGGCCGTGCAGGACCCCGACGTCATCAGGGGGGCGGTGACCGAGGCGGTCAGAGGGGCGGCGCGGCAGGCCGGGAACGCCGGTCACCGGGTCAGCGGCCTCTCCTTCTCCGCCGCGATGCACACGCTCATCGGCATCGGCGACGCCGGCCGGCCACTGACCCCGTCACTCACCTGGGCGGATGCCCGGGCGGCGACACAGGCCGAACGGCTGCGCGCCACCCACGGCCTGGAGCTGCACCGCCGGACCGGCACGCCGACGCACCCGATGTCCCCGCTGGCCAAGCTCGTGTGGTTCCGCGAGCAGGACCCGGAGACCTTCGCGGCGGTGCGCCGCTGGGTGGGGATCAAGGAGTACATCCTCGCCGACCTGTGCGGCGAGTGGCTCGTCGACCACTCGGTGGCATCCGCCACCGGGCTGCTCGACCTGGCCGCCCTCGACTGGGACGGCGAGGCGCTGGACGTCGCCGGCATCGACCCGGCCCGACTGTCCCGCCTCGCCGCGACGACCGAGGTCCTCCCCCGCCTCACCCCGGCCGCGGCCGCGGCACTCGGGCTGCCGGCCGCGACGCCGGTGGTTGTCGGCGCGAGCGACGGGGCACTGGCATCGCTCGGGGTGGGAGCGGTGCACGGCGGGGTCGCGTCCTGCTCGATCGGGACGAGCGCCGCGATCCGGGTGATGGTCGACCGGCCGACCGTCGACCCGTCCGGGCACCTCTTCTGCTACGCCCTCGCGCCGGAGCGCTGGGTGGTCGGCGGGGCCATCAACAACGGCGGGCTGGTGCTGCGGTGGGCACGTGACGCACTGGCGCCCGACCTGGAGGACGAGCCGGCCGTGCTGGACATCGCGGCCCGGGCCCCCGCGGGGTCCGACGGGCTGCTGATGCTGCCCTACCTGACCGGGGAGCGGGCGCCGCACTGGGACTCGCTCTCCCGCGGGGCCTACGTCGGGCTGACCCGGGGGCACCGCCGCGAGCACCTCGTCCGGGCGGCACTCGAAGGGGTCTGCCTGCAGCTCGCGCTGGTCGCCGAGTCCATCCGGGCCGCCGGGATCGAGGTGCGCGAGACGCGGGCCACCGGCGGTTTCGCCCGCAGCGCGCTGTGGCGGCAGATCCTCACCGACGCCCTCGGCATGGACGTCGACTTCCCCTCGACCCGTGAGGGCACGAGCTTCGGCGCGGCACTGCTGGGGATGGACGCCCTCGGCATGGTCGAGAACCTCGACGTCGCGGCCGACCTCGTGCAGGCCGGTGAGAGCCACCGCCCCGAGCCGGCGTCCGCTGCCACCTACCGCGCGCTGCTCCCGGTCTTCGAGTCGCTCCATGAGGCCCTCGTCCCGGCGTTCCGCACGCTGCGGGACGTCGCCCAGCGCCCGTCTTCTGCCTCGGCGAGCTCTGCCTCAAAAAGCTCTGTCCCGGAGAACCAGGTCTCGGAGAACTAGGTCGACTCGCGGCGGATGAGGGTGGCGCTCACCGGGGGCCGCCAGTCCGGCAGGGGCCGGCCTTCTGTCTGGTGGATGGCGTATTCGGCGAACCCGCGGCCGAGGGTGGCGGTGTCGAACCGGACAGTGGAAAGCGCGGGAACGAACATTGTCGCTATGGGGCTGTCGTCGTGACCGATGACGGCGAGGTCGTCGGGTATCCGTATCCCGATGCGGATCGCGGCGCTGACGACGGCGGCGGCGACGTCGTCGTTGAAGGCGACGACGCCGGTCACTCCGGCGCCGTGCCAGGCACGGACCGCGTCGTCGGCGGATCCGTCGCGGTAGTCGATGTACCTGATGTCGACGGGTGGCAGGTCGAGGCAGTGGGCTCGTTCCCGGGCCGCGTCGTGGCGGGCCTGGACGAGGGAGGACGGGAGGGGGTCGGCAAAGGCGGCGTAGGCGAGCTGGCGGCGGCCGTGTTCGTGCAGGTGCTCGACCTGGAGGCGGGGTCCCGCGCTGACGGCCAGGGAGAGGTCGAGGGGTTCCTGTCGGGCGGGGTCCGGGAAGATCCGGCGGATCCCGCAGCCGCGCATCGAGGCGATCTCGTCCGGGCTGAAGGAGGTGAACCCGAAGACACTGTCCGGGGTCAGGAGCTCCCAGAGGGGACGGGTCTCGCCGTGGGGCCGGCGGGTGTAGGTGACGAGCGAGTAGCCGGCCTCGTCCAGGACGCGGGACGCCTCGTCGAGGTAGATCCGGAAGCTGTACTCGACGGGCCAGTCCGGCAGGACGAACAGGACGATCCTGCTGCGGCCGCTGGCGAGGGCCTGGGCGGCGCTGTTCGGCCGGTAGCCGAGGCGCAGTGCCGCTTCGAGCACCCGCTCCCGGGTGCCCTCCGAGATCGTCTGCCCCCGGGTCCGGTTGAGGACGAAGCCCACCGTCGCCCGCGAAACCCCTGCGACCGCGGCAACATCCGTGGCGGTGACCCTTCGCTTCGCCGTCGCCTCTGACACGGCCACCGCCCCCCTCACTCAAGCCCACTTGCGCGCGCTAACAGCACGATGTTAGCTTGTCTACCCACGACGCTAGTACGTGCTAGTGGCCTGGGGCACCCGCCTTCGCGACCTCGGGTCACCTTTCGCGCGCAGGTGCCATCCGCCCGAATCCACGACGAACAAAGACTGCGTTGCCAGGGAGAGCTCGGTTGATCCGTTCATCCTTCAATGACGGCTGGTCCTTCCGCCGGAAGACCGACGCGTTCCTGGAGATCCTCGGCCGGGCCGACGCCCCCTGGCAGGACGTCCGGCTGCCCCACGACGCGATGGTCGGGCTCGAGCGCGACGGAGCCGATACCGAGGCGGGTCAGCGCGGCTACTACCCGAGCGGGGCATACCAGTACAGAAAGACGTTCTTCGCGCCGGAGGAGTACCGGAACCGACGGGTCACCCTCGAGTTCGAGGGTGTTTACCGAAATGCCCGGGTCTTCATCAACGGTGATTTCGCGGCGCAGTGCGCCTACGGCTACTCCAACTTCTACGTCCGCACCGATCACCTGCTGAAGTACGGCAGCGACAACGAGATCGTCGTGGAGGCGCACAGCGGCAACGACACCCGCTGGTACTCGGGTGGCGGGGTCTACCGCAACACGAAGCTGATCGTCGGCGATCTGGTGCACCTCGCACTGGACGGGGTGAGGATCACGACTCCGGCCGTGGACGACGACCTCGCGGTGGTCGCGGTGGCGACCGAGATACAGAACGAATCCCCGGTCACCCGGGCCCTCGAGGTGCTCACCGAGATCGTGGACGCCGACGGCACGGTCGTCGCCGGGGACACCGCTCCGGTCACCACGTTCATCGGCGACACACTCACCCTGCGCCAGCGGCTGCCCGTGCCACGACCGGAACTGTGGGGGGTGGACCGGCCCTACCTCTACCTCTGCCGGACCAGCGTCATGGCGGACGGCGAGCTCCTGGACCAGGAGACCACGCACTTCGGCATCCGTACGCTCACTGTTGATCCGCTGCGGGGCCTGCGCATCAACGGCGAGACGGTGAACCTGCGCGGCGCCTGCATCCACCACGACAACGGGGTGATCGGCGCCGCGACCATCGACCGCGCCGAACAGCGCCGGGTCGAGATCCTCAAGCAGGCCGGCTTCAACGCCATCCGCAGCTCCCACAACCCGATGAGCAAGGCGCTGCTCGACGCCTGCGACCAGCTCGGCGTTCTCGTGATCGACGAGCTGTTCGACGCGTGGACCCGCTCGAAGGTGAGCCAGGACTACGCCCTCGACTTCGCCACCTGGTGGGAGTCCGACGTGCGGGCGATGGTCGGCAAGGACTTCAACCATCCCAGCGTCATCCTCTACTCGATCGGGAACGAGATCCCCGAGACGGGCACCGCCGCCGGCGCGGCGATCAGCCGCCGGCTCGCCGAGACGATCCGCTCGATCGACAGCACCAGGTTCGTCACGAACGGCGTCAACGGACTCCTCGCCGGCGGCCCCGACCTGCTCGCCTCCTTCGCCGGCGAATCCCGGAAGAAGGACAGCGAGAGCCTCGACGTCAACGGCTTCATGACGCGGTTCCGTGAGTTCATGCCAATCCTCATGAGCTCCGAGGTCGTCGGTTCGAAGACCGCCGAGTCGATGGCCTGCCTCGATGTCGCCGGCTACAACTACCTCGAATCACGGTACGAGCAGGACGGGGCGCAGTTCCCCAACCGGGTGATCGTCGGAACCGAGACCTACCCCGCCGACATCGACACGAACTGGCGGCTCGTCCAGGACCACAGCCATGTCATCGGTGACTTCACCTGGACCGGCTGGGACTACCTCGGCGAGCCGGGGACCGGCCGGATCGAGTACGAGGGCGACAGCGAGACCACGAACTCCGCGCTGAACCACCAGGGCGGCTACCCGTGGCTGACGGCGTGGTGCGGGGACATCGACATCACCGGCCACCGCCGGCCCGCCTCCTACTACCGCGAGATCGTGTTCGGCCTGCGCGGCGAGCCCTACATCGCCGTCCACCGCCCCGAGCACTTCGGGCGGGCGGTCAGGGTCGCGATGTGGTGGTCGTGGAGCGACTCGGTCTCCAGCTGGAGCTGGAACGGCCACGAGGGCAGGCCCGTGCGGCTCGAGGTGTACTCCGCGGCGGACGAGATCGAGCTCCTGATCAACGGCCGGCGGGTCGGAACGGCCCCGGCGGGTGAGAAGAACCGGTTCAGGGCGGAGTTCGAGACCGTCTACGAGCCCGGCGAGATCGTGGCCGTCGCCTACACCGGCGGCCGCGAGACCGGCCGCACCTCGCTGCGGTCCGCGACCGGCGAGGTCCACCTCGACGCCGCGACCGACCGCACCCGCATCACCGCCGACGACACCGACCTCGCCTACGTCGCCCTCACGCTCGTCGACGGGGCCGGCAACCTCTACAACACCGCCGACCGCAAGGTGGCCGTCGAAGTGACGGGACCCGCCGTGCTCCAGGGCTTCGGCAGCGCGGACCCCAGGACGACCGAGAACTTCTTCGACACGGTCCGCACGACCTTCGACGGCCGGGCGCTCGCCGTCATCCGCCCGACGGCACCCGGCTCGATCACCGTCACCGCCACGGCGGAGGGCTGCGAGCCGTCCACCGTGCGCATCGAAGCCGAACCCTCGGGCCCCTCCGCCGAATGACCGGCTGACGCATCAGTGCTGATCACATCAGTAAGGAATCGACGATGACGTACGACGCCCCATTGACGCCTGAGGCCCGGGCGGACGCGCTTCTGCGGACCATGACGGTGGAGGAGAAGGCGCAGCAGGTCACCGGGCTGATGCCGATCGGGCTTCTCGGCGTGGACGGCCTGGTCCAGGCGCAGGCCGAGCGTCTTCTGGGCACCGGGATCGGCCACATCGCGCCGCTCGGGATGCTCAGCCACCGCACGCCCGCGAACCTGGCCAAGGGTGTCAACGAGATCCAGCGATTCCTCGTCACCCAGACCCGCCTCGGCATTCCCGCGCTCTTCCACGTGGAGGCGCTCAACGGTGTGGTGTCCCCTGGTCTGACCACGTTCCCGACCGCGATCGGGCTCGCCGCCACGTGGAACCCCGCCGGGGTGGCGGAGATGGCGGACGTCCTGCGCCGGCAGGCCCGGGCCATCGGTCACCCGTTCGTCCTGTCCCCGGTGATGGACGTGGCCCGCGACGCCCGCTGGGGCCGGGTGCACGAGACCTACGGCGAGGACCCGTACCTGGTGTCCGCGATGAGCGTCGCGTTCGTCCGCGGCATCCAGGGCGGCGACCCGCGCGAGGGTGTGATCGCGACCGGGAAGCACTTCCTCGGCTACGCCCTCACCGAGGCCGGGCAGAACATGGCCCGCACAGCCATCGGGGCCCGGGAGCTGTACGAGGTGTACGCCCGCCCGTTCGAGGCCGCCATCAAACTGGCCGGTCTCGCGGCGGTCATGAACTCCTACAGCACCGTCGACGGCGTCCCCGTCGGTGCCAACCGCGAGATCCTCACCGGCCTGCTGCGGGACCGCCTCGGCTTCGCCGGCACCGTCGTCTCCGACTACGAGACCATCCGTCACCTGTACAAGCGGCTCGGTGTCGCGCGTGATGCCGAGGAGGCCGGCCGGCTCGCCCTCGCCGCGGGTCTCGACGTCGAGCTTCCTGTCGCCGACGGCTACGGCCCCACGCTCGCGCGGGCGGTCCACGCCGGCACGGTTCCCGTCGATCAGCTGGACCAGGCCGTGTGGCGGGTCCTGCGGGACAAGTTCGCGCTGGGCCTGTTCGACCGGCCCTACGCCGACGAGGACCCCGTCGTCGTCAACGAGGTCGCCCGCCAGGGTGTCGACCTCTCCTACCGGCTCGCCCAGCAGTCGGTGACCCTGCTGGCGAACGACGGCACCCTGCCGCTGTCCCGGGACCTGCGCCGGATCGCGGTCGTCGGCCCGCACGCCGACGGGATCTCCTTCGCGTTCCCGCCCTACACCTACCCCGCCGCGCTGGAGATGCTCCGGGCCCGGTTCACCGGCGAGCGGGCCCACATACCCGGCACCGAGAACATGGCCGGTGACATCACCCCCGAGGCGGCCGCGCTGATGCGCCAGGAACTCGCCGGCCCCATCGGGACACCGATCGACGACTACATCCGCGACGCCTACGGCGCGCTGTCCCTCGCCGACGCCGTCCGGCAAGCCGCCCCCGGCGCGCGGGTGACCGTGGCCGCCGGCTGCGGGGTCCTCGACGAGGAGCCGACCGACATCCCCGCCGCGGTCGCCGCTGCCGCGGACGCCGACGTGGTGATCCTCGCCCTCGGCGGGCGGGCCGGCTGGTTCACCCCCCGGATCACCGAGGGCGAGGGCTGCGACACCGCCAACATCGACCTACCGGCGAACCAGGTCGCGCTCGTCGAGGCCGTCGCCGGCACCGGAACGCCGTGCGTGGGGATCGTGTACACCGGCCGGCCGATGGCCCTGACCCCGATCGTCGGGCTGCTCCCGGCGCTGCTCTACGGCTACTACGGCGGCCAGCACGCCGCCACCGCCATGGCCGACGTGCTGTTCGGCGACGTCAACCCGGCCGGCAGGCTCCCGATCTCCATCCCGCGGCACTCCGGGCAGGTGCCCGTCTACTCCGGCCAGCCCACCGGCACCGGCTACCGGCGCACCGACCAGGACATGCACCAGGGCTATCTCGACCTGCCGTCCGGCCCGCTGTTCCCGTTCGGCCACGGGCTGAGCTACACGACCTTCGACTACACCGACCTCACGGTCAGTTCGCCCGAGGTCGACAGCGAGGGCACGGTCACCGTCGGGCTGACCGTCCGCAACACCGGCGCGCGCGCCGGCGACGAGGTCGTGCAGCTCTACTTCTCCGACCAGGCCACCGGGGTCACCCGACCGGCCCGGGAGCTCGTCGGCTTCACCCGGATCAGCCTGGACGCCGGCGCGGCGGCGACCGTGGCGTTCACCGTGCCCATGAGCCAGCTCGGCTACGTCGCCCTCGACGGCGGATTCCTACTCGAGCCCGGCCCCGTCCAGGTTCTCGCGGGCAGCTCCTCCGACGACATCCGCCTGCGCGGCAGCTTCGACGTCGTCGGAAAAGTCGCCGAGCTGGACGGCCGCCGTTCCTTCCTCTCGGACGTCACCGTCAGCGACACACGCCCTTGAACCACCGGCCGCACCTATCAGGAAACCCGACCGCCGCCTTTCCGGGCCGGGTTCTCGCCGGGTGCCAGTCGCTGACCGAGGTCAGCGGATTCTTACGGAGATCTCCATGCTCACCTGCATTACCTGTGCACAGTTAACTGACCGGTGTTTGTCGTGAGCACGCCCACCGATCCGATGACGGCTGACGGTGCCGCCGAGGCCGGTGCTGTGCCGCCGCTGCCTGCGGCGGCGTCTGCGGCAGCGCCGGTGACGGCGGCACCGGAAGCGGCGCTGGCGGGGGTCGCGGCAGGGCTGGCAGCTGGGCTGATCGAGGCGGAGGCGCAACGGCGGGCGCAGCAGGCGGACTCGCGGCGTGAGGTGTTGTTCGCGGACGAGCTGCTGCCGGGTGTGGGCGGTGAGCGGCTGTCATTGCGGCAGGGGCTGACCGCCGGTGGTTCGGTGACGTTCCTGACGTTGATGACGCTGTCGGCGCTGGACGAGCTGGAGTCGGCGGCGCTGACGACGCTGGCGCCGGACATCCGGGACGCGTTCGGGTTGAGCGACGGCGCGATCGTGTTCATCTCCGCGGCCGCCGGGGCGTTCCTCGTGCTCGGTGCGCTGCCGATGGGCTGGCTGGCGGACAAATGCCGGCGTTCCCGGGTCATCGGCTGGGCGGGCGTCGTCTTCTCGGTGATGGTGCTGGCGAGCGGACTGGCGGCGAACGCGTTCCTGTTCTTCCTGGCCCGCTTCGGTGTCGGGGTGGCGAAGTCGAGCAACAACTCGGTACACGGATCGTTGCTCGCCGACACCTATCCGATCGGGGTCCGGGGACGGATCTCCGCGGCGAACTTCGGTGCGGCGCGTACCGCGGGCGCGCTCAGTCCCCTGGTGGTCGCGGGCATCGCCACGCTGGCGGGCGGGGCTGACGGCTGGCGTTGGCCGTTCCTGATCCTCGGCCTGCCGGCCCTGGCGGTGGCGGTTTTCGCCTTCCGCCTGCCGGAGCCGCCGCGCGGCCAGCACGAGATGAAATCGGTGCTGGGCGAGGTGGTCGAGGACGCCGAGCCGATGCCGATCTCGGTGGAGGCGGCGTTCGCCCGGCTGCTGCGCATCCGGACCGTCAAGACCGCGATCGTCGCGTTCTCCGCGCTGGGTTTCAGCCTGTTCACCACGAGCGTGCTGGCGAACCTGTGGGCTGAGGACCACTACGGGATGTCGACGTTCCAGCGGGGCCTGATGGGTTCACTCGGCGGCGCCGCTCTGCTCGTGGCCCTGCCGATCGTCGGGCCGCGGTATGACCGGCTCTACCACCGGGATCCGGCCCGGGCCGTGGCTCTGCTGGGGCTGTGCATTCTGCCGGGTGCGGTGCTGCTGCCGGTCCAGTGGTTCATGCCGAACTGGGTCGGTTTCATGCTGGCCAGCATCCCGGGCGCGGTGTTCTCCTCGGTCGCGTTCTCGATGGTGGGCCCGGTGATGCAGTCGGTCACGCCGTACCGGCTGCGCGGGCTGGGCCTGGCGCTGGCGGCGGTCTACATGTTCTTCATCGGCGCGACCGGAGGCGCCATCCTCTCCGGGCTGATCAGCAACGCCTACGACCCACGGGTCGCCGTGCTGGTGATCGGCATCCCCGCCACCGCGGTCGGCGGCCTCATGATGATCCGCAGCGCGTCGTTCGTGAAGAACGACCTTTCGCTGGTGGTGGCGGACCTGCGCGAGGAGCTCGCCGAACGCGACCGGCAGCGCGAGAACCCGGACAACGTCCCGGCGCTGCAGGTCAACAACATCGACTTCTCCTACGGGCCGGTGCAGGTCCTGTTCGACGTCGCCTTCGACGTGAAGAAGGGCGAGACCCTGGCGCTGCTGGGCACCAACGGCGCGGGCAAGTCCACCATTCTGAAAGTCATCTGCGGCCTGGGAACCCCGTCGCGCGGGGTGGTCCGCCTCGGCGGGCGGACCATCACCTACGTCTCGCCGGAACAGCGCGGGAAGTACGGGGTGCACCTGCTGCCCGGCGGCAAGGGCGTCTTCCCCGGGATGACGGTGCGCGAGAACCTGGAGATGGCCGCGTTCCGGATGCGCCGCGACGCCGCCGGCCGGGAGCGGCGTTTCGCCTACGTGCTCGGCCTGTTCCCCGACCTCGAGAGCCGGCAGGGCCAGCGGGCGGGGTCGCTGTCGGGTGGGCAGCAGCAGATGCTGGCGCTCGCGATGGTGCTGCTGCACGACCCCGAGGTCCTGCTGATCGACGAGCTCTCCCTCGGGCTGGCCCCGGTGGTGGTGCAGGACCTGCTGGCGATCCTCGAACGCCTCAAACAGGACGGCCTGACGATCATCGTCGTCGAACAGTCCCTGAACATCGCCCTCGCCATCGCCGACCGGGCCGTGTTCCTGGAGAAGGGCCAGGTCCGTTTCACCGGCCCGGCCCGCGAACTCGCCGAACGCGACGATCTCGCCCGCGCGGTGTTCCTCGGCCGGGAAGGCGGCTGACCCGTCATGGAACTGCCCACCACCCAACTGCTCTTCGACGGCGCGGTCACCGGGCTGGTCATCGGCCTGCTCGCGGTCGGCATCGTCCTGGTCCACCGCTCCACCCGCGTCATCAACTTCGCGGTGGCGAACATGGGCCTGGTCGGCTCGGCCCTCTTCGCGCTGCTCACGGTGCGTTACAACGTGCCGTACTGGATCTCGCTGGCCATCGCGCTGCTCGTAGGTGTGCTGTTCGGCGCCCTGGTCGACCTCACGGTGATCCGCCGGCTGTTCGCCGCGCCACGGGTGATCCTGCTGGTCGCGACCATCGGCGTCGCCCAGCTCGCGCTGACCGTCGTCACCTCGCTGCCCGACCTCGACGACTACCCGCGCGAGTCCTACCCGGTGCCCTGGTCGGGGAGCTGGTCGCCGGTCGGTGACCTCACGATCAGCGGGGCACAGCTCAGCGTCCTGGTCACGGTGCCCCTCGTCGCGCTCGGGCTCAGCCTGTTCCTCGGCCGCACCGTGCTCGGGCGGACGGTCAAGGCCGCCGCGGACAACCCCGAGCTCGCCCGCCTGCAGGGCATCAGCCCCAAGACCGTGTCGACCGCGGTCTGGGCGGTGGCGGGGCTGATCGGAACGCTGTGCCTGATCCTGGTCTCCGCGCAGAACCAGTCCCTGACCCAGATCACCACCCTCGGCCCCACCACCCTGCTGCGGGCCCTGGCCGCCGCAGTGATCGCCCGGATGACGTCGTTCCGCGTCGCCCTGCTCGCCGGGATCGTCCTGGGCCTGGCCCAGTCGTTCATCCAGTTCAACTGGCTCGACCAGCCCGGCCTCACCGATCTGACGATCTTCGTCGTGGTGCTGGCCGCGGTGTTCTTCGTCAGCCGCGGCCGTGACACCGAGTCGTCGTCGTTCTCCTTCGCCCCGAAGATCAAGCCCGTGCCCGACCGGCTACGCGGGCTGTGGTGGGTCCGCCATCTCGAACGCGCCCCGCTGGTCCTGCTCGGCCTGCTCGCCGTCCTCCTGCCCCTGATCGTCGCCCAGCCGTCGCGGCACCTGCTCTACACGGTGATCCTCGGCTACGCGATCTGCGCCGCCTCGATCACGATCCTGACCGGCTGGGCGGG
The DNA here is from genome assembly GCF_949319125.1 of Frankia sp. Hr75.2. Lineage (NCBI taxonomy): Bacteria > Bacillati > Actinomycetota > Actinomycetes > Frankiales > Frankiaceae > Frankia > Frankia sp. Hr75.2. Next base: position 19,644 of record NZ_CASGGV010000188.1, read on the forward strand.
GCAGCTCTCCCTCGGCCAGATGGCCTTCGCGGGGCTGGGCGCGCTGCTCGCCGCCGCGCTCAACCGCGGTCTGCGCCTGCAGGTCGGCGGCTCCGTCGTGGAGCTGAACGCCCTGCCCTTCCCGGCGGCCGTCGCCATCGCCACGGTGTTCACCGCGGCTCTGGCCGCCGTGGTCGGAGCGGGCGCGCTGCGGGTGCGCGGACTGCTCCTGGCCGTCAGCACCTTCGCGTTCGGGATCGCGGCCGAGCAGTACCTCTACCGCCGCGACGTGTTCCACGACGAGGGCGGCAACACCGCCTCGTTCCCGCGAAGCACCGTCTTCGGGATCGACGTCACCACCCAACGGGCCTACTACTACCTGGTCCTGATCGTCCTGGTCCTGGTCCTGCTCGTGGTGGCCCGGCTGCGCAGGTCCGGGATCGGGCGGACCACCATCGGCGTCCGCGACAACCCCGCCACCGCGGCCGCGTACACCGTCGCCCCCACCCGGGTGAAACTGCGCGCGTTCGCGCTCGCCGGCGGGATCGCCGGGCTCGGCGGCAGCCTGCTCGCCGGCGCCGTCCAGAACGTCCCCTACGCCGACAGGTACTTCCTCAGCCCCGACTCGCTGATCCTGGTCTCCATCGTGGTGATCGGCGGCCTCGGCTCGGTCACCGGCCCCCTGCTCGGCTCGCTGTGGGTCATCGGCCTGCCGTCCTTCTTCCCCGACAACGACATCGTCCCGCTGCTGACCTCGAGCCTCGGCCTGCTCATCCTGCTGCTCTACTTCCCCGGCGGCCTGGTCCAGATCGGGTACAGCGCCCGCGACGCCCTCCTCGCCTGGGCGGACGGCAGGCTCGGCACCACCCCACCGGTGAAGAGCGTCTCGACCGTGCCCCCGGCTCTCACCCGCACCACCCGCCAGCCACTCCCGGAGAACACCCCCGTCCTCGAGACCAGCGACATCCGGGTGCGCTTCGGGGGCCGGGCCGCCGTCGACGGCGTCTCCCTCACCGTCCTGCCCGGCGAGATCGTCGGGCTCATCGGCACCAACGGCGCCGGCAAGTCGACCCTCATGAACGCCATCGGCGGCTTCGTCCCCGCCACCGGCACCGTCACCCTGCTCGGCCAGGACGTCTCCACCGCCAGCCCGGCGGCCCGGGCCCGCGGCGGTGTCGGCCGCACCTTCCAGGCCGCCGCGCTGTTCCCCGAGCTCACCGTCCGCGAGACGGTCCAGATCGCGCTGGAGGCCCGCGGCCGCACCGGGCTGCCCTCCACCGCCCTGCACCTCCCGCACACCTTCCGCGCCGAACGCGCGAAACGCTCTGCCGCCGACGACCTCATCGGCTTCCTCGGCCTCGGCCGCTACGCCGACGCCTTCATCGCCGACCTGTCCACCGGCACGCGCCGCATCGTCGAGCTCGCCGGCCTGCTGGCCCTCGACGCCCAGGTCCTGTGCCTCGACGAACCCACCGCCGGCGTCGCCCAACGCGAAACCGAGGCGTTCGGCCCGCTCATCCAGGAGATCCGCCGCGAGCTCGGCGCCGCCATGCTCGTCATCGAACACGACATGCCACTGATCATGAGCATCAGCAACCGCGTCTACTGCCTCGAAACCGGCCAGATCATCGCCAGCGGAGCACCGGACGCCGTCCGCAACGACCCCAGGGTCATCGCCAGCTATCTCGGCACCGACGAACGCGCCATCGAACGCAGTGGAAAAGCCCCGGCGGCACCGGACCCCGAGGACCACCACACGCCGACCGACGCGGTCGTGCCCTCGTAACTCCGCCGATCCACCGGCGGCATCTCCCGTACCCATACCTCCAGAAATACGGAGCACCTCTGACATGACCTCGCACCACCGCTGGCGCCGTCCGCTCATGCTGATCGCCGCGGGAGCCGCACTCGTCTTAGCCGGTTGCAGTGTCGAGTCGGACGACCCGCCGGCCAGCAGCCCCACCTCGAACGCGTTCCCGGCCCCGCCGGCGCCGGCGATCTCGCCGGGTGTCACGGCCGACAGCATCAAGATCGGCTTCGTCTACCCCGACCTCGAGGTCGTCAAGCAGTACGTCAACATCGACCACGGCGACTACCAGGCCACCTTCAAGGCCCTGGTCGACAAGGTCAACGCCGCGGGCGGCATCAACGGCCGCAAGATCATCCCGGTGTACGGCGCGGTCGACGTCATCTCCCCCGCCGGCGCCCAGGAGACCTGCGTCAAGCTGACCCAGGACGAGAAGGTCTTCGCGGTGCTCGGCAGCCTCAACGCCGAGGACTCGATGTGCTACGTCCAGACCCACAAAACGGCGCTCGTGGGTGGTGATCTCACCGCGGAGCGCTACGCCAAGGCGCAGGCGCCGTGGGTCTCCGACCTGCGCGGCGGCGACGAGCTGGCCGACGGCATCGAGCTGTTCACCGCCGACAACGCCCTGGCCGGCAAGAAGCTCGCGGTCGTCGCCTACCGGGACGACCAGGCCTCCGTGGACAAGGTCGTCCTGCCGGCCCTGAAGCGTCTCCAGATCCCGGTGACCGAGACGGGCATCCTCGACGCCGACATCAGTGACGCGGCCGCGGTCTCCCAGCAGTTCAACGTGTTCATCCAGAAGTTCCGGGCCGCGGGCGTCGACACCGTGCTGCTGGTCGGCGGCTCGCAGACCCAGTTCCCCGCCGAACTCGAGAAGACCGACTACCGCCCCAGGCTGCTGTTCGCCAGCACCAGTCAGGCCCAGGCCTACCTGTTGAGTCCGGGTGACCATGACCCGGCCGTCGTGACCGGTGCCGCGGCCCTCGGGCTGGTCAACGACTACTCCGAGCCGGCCAACGCCGCGTGCATCGCCACCATCGAGGCCGCGCTGCCGGCGCTCACCGGCAAGCTGGTCGACCCTGCGACCGTGCCCTCAGGTCAGCCCGGACCTGGAACGTCCGAGGGTGTCGCCTGCCGTTACCTGACCCTGTTCCAGGCGATCGCCGAGAAGGCCGGCGAGGACCTCACCTACCAGTCGTTCCAGCAGGCCGCCTTCTCCCTCGGTTCCTTCCAGATCCCCAGCTACCGGGACAAGGCCACCTACGGCCGCGAGACCCCGCATGGCGCGATCCCGCCCCGCCTCTACACGTTCGATCCCGCGCGGAAGAACTTCTTCCCCGCCGCCGGCTGACAGCCGTCCTCGTCCCACGACAGCATCTGGCTCAGGAGATCCAACGACCATGAGCACATTCCCCGAGGGCTTCCTCTGGGGTGCGTCGACCGCGGCGCACCAGGTGGAGGGCGGCAACGTCAACTCCGACATGTGGCGCAGCGAATGGGCGAAGAACTCGACGTTCACCGAGCCGTCGGGAGACGCCTGCGATCACTACCACCGGTACCCGGAGGACATCGCGACCCTGGCCGGTCTCGGCCTGAACGCCTACCGGTTCGGGGTCGAGTGGGCGAGAATCGAGCCGGAGGAGGGCTATTTCTCCCGGGCCGCTCTCGACCACTACCGCCGGATGGTCGGCACGTGCCTCGAGCACGGAGTCACCCCGGTCGTGACCTACAGCCACTTCTCGACACCGCGGTGGTTCGCCGACGCGGGAGGGTGGAGCAACCCGGCGGCGGCGGACCGGTTCGCCCGGTACGCGGGCCGGGTGACCGAGCACATTGGTGACCTGGTGCCCTGGGTGTGCACGTTCAACGAGCCGAACGTCATCTCCCTGATGGTGCATCTCGGTGTCATCCCGGCCGCGTCCCGCGACGAGACCCTCGGCCTGTCGACCGGCAACGAGGGCCAGGATCCCGGCGAGGCGCGGTCAGGCGAGGCACTGTCGGGCGCGGCGTGGGCCGCCCCCAGCGTCGAGGTGATGGCGAACGCGCACCGCAAGGCCGTGGAGGCCATCAAATCCGGTCCAGGGAACCCGGCTGTCGGCTGGACGCTGGCCCTCATCGACCTCCAGCCCGCCGACGGCGGCGAACAACGCTGGCAGGCCGTACGCCAGGCGGCCCTCCTCGACTGGCTCGACGTCTCCCGCGACGACGACTTCGTCGGCGTCCAGACCTACACCCGGGAGCGCATCGGCCCCACCGGCGTCCTGCCCGTCCCCGCCGACACCCCCGCCACGCAGACCGGCTGGGAGATCTACCCGCAGGCGCTGGGCCACACCGTCCGTCTCGCCGCCGAACAGGCCGGCGTGCCGGTTCTGGTCACCGAGAACGGCATGGCCACCGACGACGACGACGCCCGGATCGCCTACACCACCGCCGCACTCGAGGGACTCGCGGGCGCCATCGCCGACGGCGTCGACGTCCGCGGGTACCTGCACTGGACGCTGCTCGACAACTTCGAGTGGACCTCCGGTTACGAGATGACCTTCGGGCTCATTGCCGTCGACCGCACCACCTTCACCCGCACCGTCAAACCCTCCGCCCGCTGGCTCGGCAAGGTCGCCCGCGCCGGCGGACTCATCTGAATCGAGGACGTCTCATGTCGTTGCGCTGGGCGATCGCGGGCACCGGCTCCATCGCGAACGGTTTCGCGCAGGCGCTCGGCCGGCTGCCCGACGCCGAGCTGGTGGCCGTCGGCTCGCGGCACCAGCGGACGGCCGACGAGTTCGGCGAGAAGTTCGGCGTGCCACGCCGGCGCAGGTACGGGTCGTACGAGGAGCTTGCCGACGACGACGGCGTCGACGTCGTCTACGTGGCCTCCCCGCACTCCCACCACCACCGCCACACGCTGCTGTTCCTGAATGCCGGGCGGGGTGTGCTGTGCGAGAAGCCGTTCGCCCTCGACGCGGACCAGGCCGCCGACATGGTGGCCACTGCCCGCGCGCGCGGGCAGTTCCTGATGGAGGCGATGTGGAGCCGTTTCCTGCCCGCCTACGTCCGGATCCGGGAGCTGGTCGCCGACGGCGCGATCGGCACCGTCCTCGCCGTCGACGGTGACTTCGGCTTCCGGCTCCCGATGGACCCGTCGCACCGGCTGTTCGATCCGGCCCAGGGCGGCGGCGCCCTGCTCGACCTGGGCGTCTACCCCCTGTCGCTGGCCAGCATGCTGCTCGGCGAACCGGACCGGGTCGCCGCGTTCGCCCAGCTCGGCGAGACCGGCGTCGACGAGCACACCGCCGTCATGACCGGCTACGACACGGGGGCGGTGGCGCTCGCCAAGGCCTCCCTGCGAACAGGTCTCGCCTGCACCGGCCGTATCACCGGCACCGCCGGCAGCATCGAGCTTCCCGCGATGATGCACTGCCCGGACGAACTGGTCCTGCGCGGCCCGTTCGGCACCGAGCACCTGAGCCTGCCCGCCGCCCTCGACCCCGCCGCCCTTACCGGAACCGGCCCCGGCGGCCCGGGCCCCGGCGACAGGGCCGGAGGCGGCCTGCACCACCAGGCCCGTCACATCCACGACCGGCTGCGCGCCGGGCAGCTGGAAAGCGACGTCATGCCGCTCGCGGAATCCGTGTCGGTCATGCGCACCCTCGACGCCGCCCGGGCCCAGATCGGCCTGCGCTACCCGACCAGCGAAGAAGGAACCCCGAGGTGACCCGCAGCACCCTGAGCCCCGGCAAGGTCCCGGACCTGGTGTCCCGGCTGACGCTGGACCAGAAGATCGCCCAGCTGACGGGGTTCGCGGTCACCGATCTCATCGTCCGCGGCGAGGGACCGCGCCCGGCCGGTCCGGACATCGACGTCAGCCGGGTGCCGTCACTGCGCCCGCACGGGGCCAGTCACCTGTCCCTGTCCTGGTTCCTCGGCCACGACGCGGCGAGCCTGCGGTCCGCGCTCGACCGGATCCAGTCGGCGGTGCGTGCGGTCGCCCCCTTCGGCATCGGGGCCCTCGCGCACAACGAGGCCGTCAACGGCTTCCTGCATGTCTCGGGCTCGCAGTTCCCGACCGCCTGGGCGCAGGCGGCGACCTGGGACCCGGCGCTGGTGACCCGCGCGGCGGCCGTGAGCGCCGCCCACATGCGGGAGACCGGCATCCACCTCGCCTTCTCCCCGGTCATGGACCTCGCGCGGGACCCGCGGTGGGGCCGCGTGCACGAGACCTACGGTGAGGACCCCGAGCTCGCCGCCCAGTTCTCGGTCGCCTTCGTCCGGGGTGTCCAGGGCCCCGAGGGCGACTCCGGCCTGCTCACGACGGGAAAGCACTTCGCCGGGTACGGCGCCTCCGAAGGCGGCCTCAACCAGGCGGTCACCCAACTGGGACACCGCGCCCTGATCGACGAGTACGCCGAGCCGTTCCGCCGCGCCATCACCGAGGCCGACCTGGTCGCCGTCATGAACTCCTACAACGAGCTCGACGGCGTGCCCTGCGCCGCCGACCGCTGGCTGCTCACCGACCTGCTCCGCGGCCAGCTCGGCTTCGACGGCATCGTGGTCAGCGACTACAGCGCCGTGGACATGCTGCGGACGATCTACCACACCGCGTCCTCGGAAGGGCAGGCCGCCGTCCAGGCGCTCAGCGCCGGCCTGGACGTCGAGCTCCCCGGCGACGTGAACTTCTCCCACCTGGCCGACGAGGTCACCAGTGGCCGTCTCGACGAACACGTCCTCGACACGGCGGTCGCCCGGGTCCTCACCGTCAAGGCCCGCGTCGGACTCATCCCGGGGATGGCGGCGCCACGCGCCGCGTCCGCCGCGGCGCCCCCGGACCGGCTCGACGACGACGCCCCGCTCTACGCCTTCGGGCACGGCCTTTCCTACAGCTCCTTCGACATCGCCCTCGACGAGTCAGCCGGACCGGCGGTCGAGGAGATCGACGGACTGCTGCGGGCGCGGCTCGTCGTGTCGAACACCAGCGCCGCCGACGGCGAGACCGTCGTACAGCTCTACGCACGGGACGAGGCCGCGACTGTCGTCCGCCCCGTCCGCCAACTCCTCGGTTTCACCCGCCTGGCCCTGGCCGCGGGAGAGACGCGGCGCGTTCTCCTCGAAGCCCCGGTCGAGCGGCTGTTCTACACGATGGCCGACGGCACCCGCGGCCTCGAGGCCGGCGACGTCACCGTGCTGGCCGCGCTCAGCAGTGACGACATCCACTGCTCGCGGACCGTACCGCTGTCCGCCCGCCGCGCCTGACGGCGCACGCCGGATCCCTTTCCCGTATCCCGACCGCGGAGGAAAGGCCGGCGTCGCCCTGGCCTGGCGACCACCCGGGATCTCCGTCGTCCTCACCAAGTACCGCTAAAGGAAACCCGCATGCGTTCACGCACCTTGGCCAGATCGTCCGTGGCAGCGGCGGCGGCCGCGATCCTCCTCGCCGTCACCGCCTGTTCCGCGCCGGGAACCCGGCCCGACGCGGCCGCGGCCTGCGACTCCCCCGGGGTGACACCCGACCGGATCACGCTCGGGTTCGTGTACTCCGACTCCGGAGGGGCCGGCAGTGCCTTCTCCTCCGCCCGCGCCGGTTTCGACGCGAGAATCAGCCTGGCCAACGCCGAGGGCGGCGTTCACGGCCGCCGGATCGTCTACCAGTGGCGCGACGACGAGAGCTCGGGCCCGGTCAACGCGAAGGTCACCGAGGGCCTGATCCGCACCGACTCCGTCTTCGGCCTGGTGATGAGCAGCGCCGTCACCGGCGACTCGCTGGACTACCTGACAGGCCAGGGGGTGCCGGTCACCGGGCTCGCCGCCGAACCGGCCTGGGCCGGGCACGCGAACATGTTCTCCTACATGTACTCGGCCTCACCCGAGATCATCGGCCGGTACATCCAGGCCGGTGGCGGCAGGAAGGTCGCCCTGGTGACCTCGGGGCAGTCGGCCTTCAGCTCCGACATCGTGGCCACCTACTCACAGCACCTGCAGGCCCTGGGGCTCACCGTCGTCGCGGTGCTTCCCTACTCCGCCACCATCGACAACCCCGACCGGACAGCCCGCCAGATCGCCGAGTCCGGTGCCGACAGCCTGCTCGGCATCACCGCGGCGAACGACTTCGCCGACGTCGTCCAGGCGACGCGCAGGAACGGCCTGCACCTCGCTGTCAGCGTCGCGCTCTCCGGCTACGACCGTAGCCTGCTGGCCGCCTCCGGCCCGGCCCTCGCCGGCGTCTCGCTCCCGGTGTTCTTCCGCCCCTTCGAAGCCGGCGGGCCCGCGATCGAGCGCTACCGCGCCGCGATGACCCGCTACGCGCCGGAGACCGTGAACCCGGAACAGCAGTTCGCGATGTTCACCTACATCTCGGCCGACATGTTCCTGCGCGGACTCGACCTGGCTGGCCCCTGCCCCACCCGTGCGGGGTTCATCAAGGCGCTGCGCGCCGTCCCCGACTACGACGCCGGGGGCCTCGTCGCACCCGTCGACCTGCGCGACAACGCCGGCAAGCCGATCGCCTGCCATGCCTTCGTCCAGGTCGGCCCTTCGGGCACCACGTTCGACGTCATCCAGGAAGAGCTCTGCGCCGAGGGCTCCAACGGCTGACCCGGCCCGGGGTCACTTCGCCGCGGCCTGGTAGGCGGCGACGACGTCGTTCGCGGACTTGTGGAGATGACGGATGAGAATCTCCTGGTCGTTAAGGGGGAAATTCCGGACCGCGCGGGACTCGAGCATGGTCTGCGTCGCCTCGAGGGTGTTGCAGTCCTGCAGCGCGAACTCCTTGAAGGTGACCGCGGCCAGTTCGTGCCGCAGGCGCTCCGCCGCGTTCTTCGGCGGGACGAAGTACAGCGTTCCCTCGAAGATGTGCTGGTTGTACGCGGTCGGCCAGTAGTGGTAGGTGAGATACCAGCCCGGCGCCCAGATCAGGATCATGAAGTTCGGGAAGAACACGTACGAGTCGTTGCCCCACGCCCGGTGGCCCGACGGGTTGACGCCCTCGGGCAGCGGGTCGAGCCCCGTGATGTCGGGACGGTCCCACGGCCCGAAGTTCCCGCTGCGCAGAACCTGTTCGATCGGCTTCACCATGGAGAGGTCCTTGGGCGGTGACATGCCGCCCCACGCGGACTGCATCGAGTGCCGGCCGTCGAGGTCGTAGTGCAGCCCCTCGTAGCCGTAGCCGATGAGCTTGCGGGACTCGTCGCCGACGTACTGCTTCGCGTGCAGGACGGGCGCGTGGTAGAACTCCGCGAACGCGTCGACGTAGAGCTTCCAGTTGCTCTTGACGTGCGCCCGGTACCGGTAGACCTCGGTCATCTGGTCGAACGGGTAACCCTCCATGCCCTTCGCGAACCGCCCGAGGTACTCGCGCACCGGGGTGGTGTCCTCGTTGTCGAGGTTGACGAAGACGAAGCCCTCCCAGACCTCGCAGCGCACCGCCGCGAGACCGAGCTTCGACTTGTCGAGGTCGAAGAACTCCGTCTCCTGCTGGACGAAGGTGCACGCGCCGTCGAGCCCGTAGCGCCAGGCGTGGTACTTGCACTGGAACTGGCGCGCGGTGCCCTCGACCTCCTCGTGCGGGAAGTCGTTCCACACCAGCTTGTTGCCGCGGTGACGGCAGACGTTGTGGAAGGCGCGGATCTGGTCCTCGTTGTCGCGGACGACGATGATCGAGGCTCGGGCGGCGTGGATCTCCCTGGTGAAGTAGCTCCCCCGCTTCGGGACCTGCTCCACGCGGCCGACGCTGAGCCAGCTCCGCTCGAAGATCGCCCTGCGTTCCAGCTCGTAGTGCTCCGGTGAGATCGAGTCCTCGAACGAGACGAAATCGGTTCCGAGGTCGGGGAAGTGCTCTGTCCAGCTGCCTTCGACGGGCTTGGTGAAGTGCGCCATCAGAGTGCCTCCAAGGTACCGCGCCGACATGGGACGACGAGGCAGAACGCTACGATGCCGTATGGTTTCGGTCAACCGCCGGCAGGGACGCCTCTGGCCGGTGGCCTCCAGTCCGCCCAGGCGAGGGCCATCACCAGAGTGAACGGTCCGGCTGCTTACCGGCAGTTGTCTGCTCGGTCGTCCGCGCGGCGGCGCGGGCACCCGCCAGTAACCGAACGGATCTGTCTGGTTTCTGGGCGCGCCGGCTGATCTCATCGCCCGTCGGCTCCGGCCGGTCTCTCCCTACCGGGACCCGCGGGGACGGCCGTCCCCGCGCCGCTCCTCAGCCGCTACGCAGTTCCATGTCCCGGGCCGCCGGCCGGACGGTCCAACGCGCCGGGTCGGCGATCACCGCCGCCAGCTCGGCGAAGGCCGCGCCGGTGGCACCGGGGGCGGCGCCGGGCTCGGCCGCGACGATCGCCGGCGCGGCCCAGCGGGCCGACAGCACGCGGGCCCGCATGGCCGGGTCGAGGTCCGCGCGCAGCAGGCCGGCGATCTGACCGAGGTAGCCCCCGAGAACGACGGTGGGAACGTCGAACATGTTGATGACGCTGGCCAGCGCGATCCCGAGGGCCCACGCGGCCACGGCCACGGCCTGGCACGCCTGCTGATCGCCGGCCGCCACCCGCTCGCGCAGCAGCTCGGGCGACACGGTGTCGGCCAGTCCGGCGGCGGCGAGCAGCGTGTGCCGTCCGGCATAGCGCTCCAGGCAGCCGGTCGACCCGCACGGGCAGCTCGGGCCGTTGGGGTCGACGCACACATGCCCGACCTCACCCGCCCAGCCGTGGCGGCCGGTGATGACCGCACCGTCCCGGACCACGGCGCCGCCGATGCCGATCCCGCCCGAGAGGTAGACGAAGTCCGGCAGTGGGCCCGCGCGGCCCGGCGCGCTCTCGGCGACCGCCCGCGCGGCCAGGTCGGCCTCGTTTCCGATCGTCAACGGCAGCTCGGCGAGCGTTCCGGCGCCCAGCACGTCGACCGGTCGCAGGTCCGACCAGCCGAGGGTCGGTGCCCGCAGCAGCCGCCCCTCCCCCACGGCGACGATGCCGGGCAGGGCGAGCCGGGCTCCGATGAGGCGGGACCCGACGGGCAGCCGGGCCAGGAGGCCGTCGATCGCGGCGTCGAGGCGGCGCAGCACCACCTCCGGCGGGCTCGCGGCGGGATCGCCGCTCTCGACCCACTCAGCGAGCACCTGGCCGCGCAGGTTGATCACCCTGGCCGCCAGGAAGCCGGCGTCGATCTGGAGCCCCAGCGCCGCGACCCGCGAGCCCGGGGCCAGCGGCGTCCCCGGCCGGCCGCGGCGGGGCGCGGGGCGGTCCAGCTCGTCCACCCCCAGCTCGTCCACGACACCGCCGGCGACGAGCTCGTCGACGAGGCGGGACGCGGTGGCCCGGGTCATCGAGGTCGCCCCGGCGACGTCCGCCCGCGAAAGGTACGCCGGCGCCGCGGCGGCGACGGTGCGGGCTACCAGGGCGAGGTTGCTCTCACGCAGGGTTGCCTGCCGGGCGCCGTTTGTCGGTCGAGGTCCGGACAGTTCCAGGGGCACCCGTTGACGCTACCGCTACCCAGGATTATGTTTTATCGAAATACTAAAGATGCGGTTTCGGAGCAGCACGGATCGGAGCAGTCATGCCACGACAGCCCACCCCCGAGGACAAGTTCTCCTTCGGCCTGTGGACCGTCGGCTGGACTGGCACCGACCCCTTCGGCCTGCCGACCCGGACGGCCCTCGACCCGTGGGAGTACGCCGACCGGCTGGCCGAGATCGGTGCCTGGGGCATCACCCTGCACGACAACGACCTCTTCCCCTTCGACGCCGACGACGACGCCGCCGCGCGGGCGTCCCGCCGGCTGAAGGAGGCCACGGACGCCTCCGGCCTGGTCATCGAGATGGTGACCACGAACACCTTCACCCATCCCGTCTTCAAGGACGGCGGCCTGACCTCGAACGACCGCGGCGTGCGCCGGTTCGGCCTGCGCAAGGTGCTGCGCGCGGTCGACCTCGCGGCCCAGCTCGGCGCGACCACGTTCGTCATGTGGGGCGGCCGGGAGGGCAGCGAGTACGACGGGTCGAAGGACGTCTTCGCCGCGCTGGAGCGCTACCGGGAGGGCCTGGACACCGTCGCCGGCTACATCAAAAGCCAGGGCTACGACCTGCGAATCGCGCTCGAACCCAAGCCGAACGAGCCACGCGGCGACATCTTCCTGCCCACCGTCGGGCACGCGCTGGCGCTGATCGCCGAGCTGGAGCACGGCGACCTCGTCGGGGTCAACCCGGAGACCGGGCACGAGCAGATGGCCAACCTCAACTACACCCACGCGCTCGGCCAGGCGCTGTGGAGCGGGAAGCTCTTCCACATCGACCTCAACGGGCAGCGGGGCCTGAAGTACGACCAGGACCTGGTCTTCGGGCACGGCGATCTCGTCTCGGCGTTCTTCACCGTCGACCTGCTCGAGAACGGCTTCCCGGGCTACCCGGACGGCCCCCGGTACACCGGTCCCCGCCACTTCGACTACAAGCCGTCGCGGACGGAGGGCATGGCCGGGGTCTGGGAGTCGGCGCGGGCGTGCATGTCGACCTACCTGCTGCTCGCCGAGAAGGCGGCGGCATTCCGCGCCGACCCCGTCGTCCAGGAGGCGATGGCCTACGCCGGGGTGTTCGAGCTGGCCGAGCCCACCCTCGCCCCCGGCGAGACCGCGGCCGACCTCCTCGCCTCGGACGACGGCTTCGACCCGGCCAAGGCGGCCGAGCGGGACTTCGGTTTCGTGCGGCTCCAGCAACTGGCGATCGAGCACCTCGTCGGCTCGCCCGCCCCGGGCGCGGCAGCCGCCCGTTCGGCCGGCTGAGCCGGCCCGCCGTCATGGCGCTCGTCGCGGGGATCGACTCGTCCACCCAGTCGTGCAAGGTGGTCATCCGGGACGCCGACTCCGGCGCTCTCCTCCGCCAGGGAACCGCGCCCCATCCCCCCGGGACGGAGATCGACCCCGAACACTGGTGGACGGCCCTGCTCACCGCGGTCGAACAGGCCGGCGGCCTCGGCGACGTCGAAGCCGTCTCGGTCGCCGCCCAGCAGCACGGGATGATCGCGCTCGACCGCGACGGGCGGGTCATCCGGCCCGCGCTGCTGTGGAACGACACCCGGTCCGCCCAGGCGGCGGACGACCTCGTCGCCGAGCTCGGCGACGGCGAGGCCGTGCAGGGAGCCAAGCCGGGTGCTGAGCACGGCGGCGGGCGGGGAGCCGAGCGGTGGGCAGCCGCGGTCGGCCTGGTCCCGGTCGCCTCGTTCACCGTCACCAAGCTGCGCTGGCTCGCCGACCACGAGCCCGACGCCGCGGCCCGGATCGCCGCGGTCGCGCTGCCCCACGACTGGCTGACCTGGCGCCTCTCCGGCGCCCAGTCGTTGGACACCCTGCGGACCGACCGCTCCGACGCCTCCGGCACCGGCTACTTCGACGCCGTCAGCGGTGCCTACCGGCGAGACCTGCTGGCCCTGGCGCTGCGCCGCACGCCCGGCGACGTCGAACGGATCGTGCTCCCGACCGTCGCCGGCCCCGAGGAGATCGCGGGACGGGGCGACACCTCCGCCGGCTGGGGCCACCTGCTGCTGGGGCCGGGATGCGGCGACAACGCCGGGGCGGCGCTCGGGTTGGACCTGCGGCCGGGCGAGGCTCTGATGTCTCTGGGAACCTCCGGCGTCGTCGCCGCGGTCGCCACCGCCGCCACCCGGGACGCCACCGGCGCGGTGGCCGGCTTCGCCGACGCGACCGGTCACCACCTGCCGCTCGCCTGCACCCTCAATGCCAGCCGCGTCCTCGACGCGACGGGAACCCTGCTCGGCGTCGGCCACGACGAGCTCAGCCGGCTCGCCCTGAGCGCCCCGCCGGGAGCCGCGGGCCTGGTGCTCGTGCCCTACCTCGAGGGCGAGCGCACCCCGAACCTGCCCACCGCCACCGGCTCCCTGCACGGCCTCACGCCGGCGTCGATGACCCCGGCCAACCTCGCCCGCGCCGCCGTGGAGGGCGTGCTCTGCCTCATGGCGGGCTGCCTCGACGCCCTGCACGACCAGGGTGCACGCATCGACCGGGTGTTCCTTGTCGGCGGCGGCGCCCGGTCACGCGCCGTCCAGGAGATCGCGCCCGCGATCCTCGGGGTGCCCGTCGCCGTGCCCGCGCCCGGCGAGTACGTCGCCGACGGTGCCGCCCGGCAGGCCGCGACGGTCCTGGCCCGCTCGGGCGGCGCCGCACCGCCGTCCTGGCACCGCCCCGACGCCGTCACCCGCACGGCCGAGCCGCTCCCCTCCGTCCTCGACCGGTACCGGGAGGTGGCGGCGACCGTCGCCGCCACGGTCGAGAGCCGGCGCGGCTAGCCGACGTGGGTTGCCGACGTCCGGCTCGCCACTTGCGCGCACTAGTAACTCTGCATTAGGCTCCTACACGTTCCGCGGTGGGTGCACAGGCCAGGGTTCAGTCCCGCAGACATGCCGATTGTCGAGCCGTGTCACCGAGCCGCGCCGATCAGTGGTGGACGCGGATTCCGAGTTGCCGCCGGCCGTTTCCTGACGACGTTGAGTCTCGAGCATCTTCGGCGTGTCCCGGCTTTTCCGCGGCACGAATCGACCCGAACACAGAAGATCAGCAAGATGCTCGCCGGCGGCACACTCCGACGGGAGAATCGTCATGCCCATCGCCCTGGATCGCCGTACACGTCGCGATGCCGACCTGCGCCACGTCGACATCGAGGATTTTCTCGCGCGGGAATTCCCGGGACTCGTCTCGCGCCATGGCCCTCTCGTCGCGCGGGGGATCGTCTTTTTACAGGCACCACCACTCTCCATCGAGATCGGCGCGTCCTCCTGGTCGTTCTCGAGCGACGGCACGACCCTGACCGCCTCCCGCGGCACCGTCGGGGGCGCGCTTGTCGTGACGCTCAGCGAGGCAGAGTTCTCCGACTGGGCGCAGAACCAGCGATCGTTCAACGCGATGCTGACCGCGCGCGAGCTGCGCTACCGCGACGGGTCCGAGGTGGACGTCTCCGCGTGGGACTCGCTCTGGCTGACGCTGCTGGAGGGCTGGCCGGTCGTGGACGACACGATCGAGTTCGTCGATCGTCACGGGACCCCGCTCGACCTCGGGCGTGTCTTCACCCCGGCCGACGATCCGGCGGACGTCGCACATTTCCTGCGCGAGGCCGGTTACCTTCACCTGCGCGGCTGGCTGGACCCGGCGGACATGACCGAGGTCTCCTCCGACATCGACCGGGCGCTCCCCCACTACCGTGAGGGTGACGGTCGTTCCTGGTGGGCGACCCTGGAGGACGGCAGCCGCCGCTGTGTGCGGCTCCAGGAGTTCATCGCTCACTCCCCCGCGACCTCGGCGATCCTGCGGGGCGAACGCTGGGAGCATTTACGCGGTGTTCTGGCCGGCGGCGACCTGCTCGAACGGCGTCCGGTGGACGGTCGCGGCCTGGAAGCGCTCATCAAGCCGATCGGTGTCACGGTCGGCGCGTCGGACGTGAGCTTTCACCGCGACTGCCACTTCGGCCGCCACGCCTACAACTGCTCGAACATGGTCGTCGGGATCGCGGTCACCGGCAGTGGCGAGACCAACGGCCAGCTCCGCGTCATCGCCGGATCCCACCGTGTTCTGATGCCGGTGGAAATCGCCAAATCGCGACCGTACCTGCCCGTCGTCGCCGTGCCGACCGAGCCGGGCGACATCACGGTGCACCTGACCTGCACCCTCCACGAGTCGACTCCGCCCCTCGTCGAGGAACGGCGCGTCCTCTACACCGGGTTCTCCCTCGCTCCGCGCGCGGACGACGCCGACGCCAACGGCGAGAACAACAGCAACAGCGGCGGCCACGCCCTGGCGGCGCTGCGCGAGCGGATCTCCCAGATCCTCCTCGACGAGGCGACCCGAACGTGATGGTGGGCAACGGGCGTCCTCATGACGCGTAAGTCTCCGGGGAGGAGAGCGCACGCCCTGCGCACGTTGTTCAGTCACGCCGGCGACGGCGGGCGGCTGCTCGTCGGCGGCTACGCGCTCATCCTCGTCGACGCGGTCGCGCAGAGTCTCACGCCCGCGGTGTTCCGGGTCGTGCTCGACCGCATCCAGCAGGACCCGCGACGGTTCCTTCACGACGGCTGGCAGGGACCCGCGACTGCCGCGGTCGTCGTCTCCGCGACCTTCCTCGTGGCGGCCTACTTCGCCCACACCTGGTGCAGGCGTGGTGCGACGCGATGGGCGAACAACCTGCGGCGGGCCCTGTACGAGCACGTCCAGCGGCTGTCGATGGACTTCTTCCACCGTTCGCGGGTCGGCGACGTCGCCGCCGCGATCAACCAGGACATCGAGCGCCTCGAAGTGACGGTCTGGCAGGGCCTCACGGTGTGGTGGGCGCTGGCAGTCCTGGTCATCTCGGTGGGCCTCATCGCCTGGGTCGACGCCTGGATGACCCTGCTGGCGCTCGGCCTGCTCGCGGTGGCCGTCGGGTGGACGCTGCTGGTGCTCCCGCGGCTCCGCCGCCACAGCCGCGACATCCGCGACGAGCTCGGCCGCACCTCCGGGACGCTCGCGGAGATGCTCGGCGTGAACACGCTCCTCAAGGCGTTCAACGCGGAGGACGACGCCCTGCGCCAGGTGCGGGGCGGTACCGACCGGGTGCGGGCCGGGTCCGAGGCCCTGGCGCGGCTACAGCACCGCTACGCCGACCCGCTCGGCTTCCACCTCTCGTTCGTCGCGCCGTTCCTGCTCCTGTTCGTCGGCGCGTGGCGGGCCGCGTCGGGGACGCTCTCCCTCGGCGACGTCGTCGCCGTCTGGGGCTTCTGGCTGCGCGGGTCGAGCTCGTTGACCGTCGTCATGACCAGCCTCCCCGAGGTGCTGGCTGGCCTGGCCGCCGGCGAGCGGGCCGCGAAGCTGTTCGAGGAGCGACCCGCGGTCAGCGATCTCCCTCGGGCCCCGGCGCTGGCCGTCGCCCGGGGCGGCATCACCTTCGAGCGGGTCTCGTTCGCCTACCCCGGACGGCAGTCGCACCTGGTCCTCGACGGGTTCGACCTGACGATCGCCCCGGGGCGCAGCGTCGCGCTCATCGGCTCGTCCGGCGCCGGCAAGTCCACGGTCGCCCAGCTGCTGCTCCGGCTGTTCGACCCCGCCGAGGGCCGCGTGACCATCGACGGCCAGGACCTCCGCGAGGTCACCCAGGCCTCGGTGCGTGCCGCGGTGGGTGTGGTCTTCCAGGAGTCGGTGCTGATCAGCGGCTCGCTGGCGCGCAACCTGCGACTCGCCCAGCCGACCGCCACCGACCAGGACATCGAGGCGGCGCTCGAGGCGGCCAACGCCTGGGAGTTCGTGCGCACCTGGGAGAACGGCATCCACACGGAGCTCGGCGAACGCGGCGTCATGCTCTCCGGCGGGCAGCGCCAGCGTCTCGCCATCGCCCGGGTGATGCTGAAGGATCCCCCCGTCGTCGTGCTCGACGAGGCGACCAGCGCGCTCGACGCCGGCAGCGAACGCTTCGTGCTCGACGCCCTGGACCGGCTCCTGTCCGGCAGGACGTCACTGATCATCGCCCACCGGATCGCCACCGTCCGCCACTGCGACCAGATCGTCGTGATGGAACGCGGCCGGGTCGCCGACGCCGGCACACACGCCTCGCTGCTCCAGTCCTCGACGACCTACCGCTTGTACTGCCACGAACAGTCGGTGGCCTGAGTAGGAGGATCCGCTGACAGCCGGTCCGTCGCGATGCCTATCTGGTCCGGAGACCGGAGACCGCGTCAGGGAACGTCGATGTGGCCTTGGTCCAGGTCCGCGATACTGGCCGCGCCCAGGAGGGCCAAGGTGCGGTGGACGTCGGCGGCGAACCAGGCGAGCAGCCGGTCGATCCCCCGCTCCCCTCCGGCGCCGAGCGCGTAGAGGTAGGCACGGCCGGCCATGGCCGCTGTCGCGCCGGCCGCGACCGCCTTGACGATGTCGCTGCCGCGCCGGACCCCGCCGTCGCAGATGATCTCGCTGCGGCCGCCGACCGCGTCGGCGACCGGGGCGACGAGCGGCAGCGTGGCCGGTGCCCCGTCCAGCTGCCGGCCGCCGTGGTTCGACAGGACGATCGCGTCGACGCCGGCCTCGGCCGCGAGCTTCGCGTCCGCGACGGTCTGGATGCCCTTGACGACGATGCGGCCGTCCCAGACCGAGCGCAGCCAGGTCAGGTCCGCCCAGGAGAGGCCGGGGTCGAACTGCGTGTTGATGTAGTCGGACAGCGTCACCGGTGACGCCCCGTCGCCCACGTCGCGGCCCGCGACGTTGCTGAACCGGATCGGTTCGCTGCGGACGAACTGCCAGGTCCAGCCGGGATGCAGCAGGCCGTCGAGGATCGTGCCCGGACCGATGGTGGGCGGCAGGGAGAAGCCCCTGCGGACGTCGCGCTCACGGCGGCCGAAGACGGCGGTGTCGACGGTGAGGACGATCGCCTCGTACCGGGCCGCGGCGGCGCGCTCGATCATCTCCTTGACCAGGCCGCGGTCACGCCAGGCGTAGACCTGGAACCACAGCCGCCCGTCGCTGACCGCGCGGACCTCCTCGATCGAACGCGTGCTCAGGGTGGACAGGGTGTAGGGAAGTCCGGCGTGGGCGGCGGCACGGGCCACCGCCAGCTCCCCCTGCGGATCGGCGATGCGGGTGAAGCCCGTGGGCGCGAGCACGAGCGGGTACGCCGCCGGCGCGCCGAGGATCTGCGTGCCGATCGAGACCTCGGGCAGGCCGCGCAGCACCCGCGGGCGGAAGGTCATGGCGGCGTAGGCCCGCTCGTTCGCGGCGAGGGTGCGTTCGTCCTCGGCGGCGCCGTCGATGTAGTCGAAGACCCCACCGGGCAGCCGCCGGCGCGCCATCCGCCGCAGGTCGTGCACCGACGCCGCCCGGGCCAGCCGCCGCTCAGTCGGGTTGGTCTCGACCGGGCCGAACCGCATGACGGAACGCAGTGTCGCCAGGGGCCTCATGACGGCTCGTACCTCCGGAGGGTCGATGCGCGCGCGAGCTGCTCGCGCAGGTCTTCCAGGGTGGCCGGCGCGGCGCCGTGGGCCCGAGCCTGGACGAGGACGTTGCCGAGCGCGGTCGCCTCGACCGGCCCGGCGACGACCGGCACCCCCGCCGCGTTCGCGGTGAGTCGGCACAGTAGCTCGCCGCGGGAGCCGCCACCGACGAGATGGATGACCTCGACCTGTCGCCCGGTCAGGTCCGCGGCCCGCCGCAGGGTGCGCGCGTAGGCGAGGGCGAGGGAGTCGACGACGCAGCGCGCGAGCGCGGCCGGCGTCCGCGGCACCGGCGTCCGGCGCACCCGGCCGTCGCCGTCGCGCGCGGCCGCCGCGATCCGGGCCGGCATGTTTCCCGGCGCGATGAGCGCGGGGTCGTCGACGTCGATCACCGGGCCGCCGGGTGGCAGCTCCGCGGCGGCGGCGAGGAGATCCTCGAGGTCGGGGTTGTTCCACTCCCGCAGACATTCCTGGAGCAGCCACAGCCCGCCGACGTTGCGCAGGAACCGTACCCGGCCGTCGACGCCGATCTCGTTGGTGAAGTTCGCCGCGCGGGCGTCCGGGGTGAGGACCGGCGCCGGCAGCTCCAGGCCCACCAGCGACCAGGTTCCGCACGAGACGTAGCCGAAGCTGTCGGTCGTCGCCGGGACCCCGACGACGGCGGAGGCGGTGTCGTGCGAGCCCACCGTCGTCACCGGGACCGGCGGGCCGAGTGCGTGCGTGACGCCGCGGACGGTACCGGGCTCCTCGAGGTCCGGCAGGAGCCGGCGCGGGATGTCGAGCCGCCGCAGTAGCTCCTCGGACCACTGGCGCGTCCGGACGTCGAGCAGGCCGGTCGTCGAGGCGTTCGTGAGCTCGGCGCGCAGCTGCCCGGTCAGCCGGTAGGCCAACAGATCGGGTATCAGGACGACGTGCGCGGCCCGGTCCCACAGGGGGCCGCGCCGCTGCGCGGCGAGCTGGTAGAACGTCGTGAACGGCAGGAACTGCAGCCCGTTGACGGCGAACAGCTCCTCGGGTGGCACCGTGGCGTGCACGTCGTCGACGACCTGCGCCGCGCCGCCGTCACGGTAGGCGACGGGGGGCGCGAGCAGCTCACCGGCGGCGTCGAGCAGCCCGAAGTCGACCGCCCAGGTGTCGATGCCGATCGACTCCAGCTCGGGGCAGGCCCGGGCCAGCCGGCGCAGCCCGCGGAGCATCTCGCGGTGCAGGTGGTCGAGGTCCCAGCGCAGCGATCCCGCGGCCTCGACGAGCGGGTTGGCGAACCGGTGGACCGGCCGCAGGGACACCGAGCCACCCTCGACCAGCCCGGCCATCACCCGGCCGCCGGACGCCCCGATGTCGACGGCGGCGAAAACCCGGGCGGCCATCGTCAGCGCAGGAAGGCGGCCGCGACGCCGGCGTCGACGGGGACGAGCAGGCCGGTCGTGTGGCTGAGCTCGCCCGAGCACACGGCCGCGACCGCGTTGGCCACGTGCTCGGGCAGTACCTCCCGCCCGAGCAGGGTCCGCCGGGCGTAGAAGGCGCCGAGCTCCTCCTCGGGAATGCCGTAGACCGCCGCGCGCCGGGCTCCCCAGCCGCCGGCGAAGATGCCGCTGCCGCGCACGACGCCGTCCGGGTTGACGCCGTTGACCCGGATCCCGTGGCCGCCGAGCTCGGCTGCCAGCAGCCTGACCTGGTGCGCCTGGTCGGCCTTCGCGGCGCCGTAGGCGACGTTGTTCGGCCCGGCGAACAGCGCGTTCTTGGAGACGATGTAGACGATGTCGCCGCCGAGCCGTTGCGCGATCATGGCTCGCGCCGCGGCCCGCGCGACGAGGAAGCTCCCCTTCGCCATGACGTCGTGCTGCAGGTCCCAGTCCCGCTCGGTGGTTTCGAGCAGCGGCTTCGAGATGGACAGGCCCGCGTTGTTGACGACCAGGTCGATCCCGCCGAACGCGAGAAGCGTCGCCTCGACGGCGGCCTCGACCTCGTCCGCCTTCGTCACGTCGGCACCTACGCCGACCGCGACGTCGGCGCCGCCGAGATCGGCTGCCGCCGACACGGCCATGTCCGGATCGAGGTCGGCGACGACCACGCAGGCGCCGTCGGCGGCGAGCCGCGCCGCGGTGGCCCGGCCGATGCCGCTGGCCGCGCCGGTGACCAGCGCGACCCGGCCCGCGTGCCGCTTCGGCTGGGGCAGGCGGCGCAGCTTCGCCTCCTCCAGCGCCCAGTACTCGATCCGGAACTTCTCGCTCTCCGGGATCGGCGCGTAGGACGAGACCGCCTCGGCACCGCGCATCACATTGATCGCGTTGACGTAGAACTCGCCGGCGACCCGCGCCGTCTGCTTGTCCCTGCCGTAGGAGAACATGCCCACGCCCGGCACGAGGATGATCGCCGGGTCGGCGCCGCGCATCGGCGGCGAGTCGACGGTCGCGTGCCGCTCGTAGTACGCACGGTAGTCGTCACGGTAGGCCTCGTGCAGCTCCGCGAGCCGCTGGACGCACTCCTCGGGTGAGGCCGAGGCCGGCAGATCGAGCACCAGCGGGCGGACCTTCGTGCGCAGGAAGTGATCGGGGCAGGACGTCCCGAGCCGGGCCAGCGCGAACAGCTTCTCGCTCGCCAGGAACTCCAGGACGGCGTCGCTGTCGGTGAAGTGGCCGATCATGCGGTGGTCGCGGGACGCGACCGCGCGCAGGTGGGGTGCGAGCGCGGCGGCCCTGGCGCGCCGTTGCGCGGCCGGCAGCGCGCGCCGGTCGTCGACCTCGGCACCGAAGGGCCGCGGCCGTCCGT
Source organism: Frankia sp. Hr75.2 (assembly GCF_949319125.1). Lineage (NCBI taxonomy): Bacteria > Bacillati > Actinomycetota > Actinomycetes > Frankiales > Frankiaceae > Frankia > Frankia sp. Hr75.2. Next base: position 41,127 of record NZ_CASGGV010000188.1, read on the forward strand.
GCCGTTCGAGGTGGAGTCGCGCCCGCTCGATGATCCAGGTGGAGTTGCGCTCGGACTCCTCGCTGGTGTCGCCCCACGCGGTGATGCCGTGCCCGCCGAGGATGCAGCCGACGGCGCCGGGGTTGTCCCGCCGCACGGCCGCGATGTCGAGGCCGAGCTGGAAGCCCGGCCGCCGCCACGGCACCCACACGACCTTCGTGCCGAAGACGTCCTTCGTGAGCCGTTCGCCGTCGGCGGCGGTCGCGAGGGCGATGCCGCTGTCCGGGTGCAGGTGGTCGACGTGCGGCGCCTCGACGAGACCGTGCATGGCGGTGTCGATCGAAGGCGCGGCACCGCCCCGGCCGTGCAGGCAGAAGTCGAAGGCGGCGACCATCTCGTCCTCGCGGTCCTCGCCCGGGTAGACGTCCACCAGCGCGCGCAGCCGGTCCAGCCGGAGCACGGCGAGACCGGGCTCGGTCAGCGTGCCGAGGTCGCCGCCCGACCCCTTGACCCACAGCAGCTCGACGTCGCGGCCCGTGACCGGATCGATCTCGACGCCCTTGGCGGAGGTGTTCCCGCCCGCGTAGTTGGTGTTGCGCGGGTCGGCACCGAGCCGGTTCGACCGGGCGAGAAGCTCGGCGACGGTCCGGTTCCCGCTCACGCGCCCCACCCGGCCTGGGTGCCACCGACCCGCTCGGCCGCGACGCGCTCGGCGTAACCGCTGGCCCGGAAGGCCGCTGTGGGGTCGGCGGGCAGCCCGCGCGACTCACGCCAGGCGGCGAGGTCGGCGCGCACGTCGGTGTAGAAGGCGTCCATGAGGACGGCGTTCGCGGCCAGCACGTCCCCGGCGCGCTCCGCCTCGGCGAGCGCCGCCCGGTCGACGAGCAGCGCGCGGGCCGTCATCTCCTGCACGTTGAGCACGGACCGGATCTGGCCCGGGATCTTCGCCTCGATGTTGTGGCACTGGTCGAGCATGAAGGTCACCTCGCTGCCCTCGTCGTAGCCACCGCCCCGGACGACCTCGGTCATGATCCGGAACAGTTGGAAGGGGTCGGCGGCGCCGACGATCAGGTCGTCGTCGGCGTAGAAGCGGGAGTTGAAGTCGAACGCCCCCAGCCGCCCCAGCCGGAGCAGCTGCATCACGATGAACTCGATGTTGGTGTGCGGGGCGTGGTGGCCGGTGTCCAGGCACACCACGGCGCGCTCGCCGAGCGCGAGGCAGTGGACGTAGGCGGTGCCCCAGTCGGGGACGTCGGTCGCGTAGAAGGCCGGCTCGAACAGCTTGTACTCGAGCACGAGCCGCTGGTGCCCCGCCAGCCGGGCGTAGATCTGGCCCAGCGCGTCGGCGAGCCGATCCTGCCGGTCGCGCAGGTCGGCCTGGCCGGGGTAGTTCAGCCCGTCGGGCAGCCAGATCTTCAGGTCGCGGCTGCCCGTGGCGTCCATGATGTCGACGCAGTCGAGGGCGTGCCGGATCGCCTTCGCCCGGACGCGCTCGTCGACGTGGCAGAGGCTGCCGAGCATGTAGTCGTCGTCCTGGAACGTGTTCGTGTTGATCGTGCCGAGCCGGACGCCGTTGTCCCGCGCGTGTTCGCCCAGCTTGCCGAAGTCGTCGACGAGGTCCCAGGGGATGTGCAACGCGACCGACGGCGCGAGCCCGGTCAGCCGGTGCACCTGTGCGGCGTCGGTGACCTTCTCGAACGGATCACGCGGGATCCCGCGCTGCGGGAACACCTTGAACCTGGTCCCGGAGTTCCCGAACGCCCACGAGGGCAGCTCGATCTCCTGCCGAGCAAGATCCTCTGTCGCCTGGCTGAATGCCCGCATCATCGCCAGCCCTTCCGGTCGCCAGCACTTCCGACCACTGTGAGATCTTGTAAATTGTCACACAATCTCGCACGGCCGGCAATCGTGAAGCGAGGATCGAGACGGGAAGGCACTCAGGGACACAACGGCAGGCACACCGGCAGGCGCGGCGGCGTCACCGGAGCCGCGTCACCAGACCCGCGTCACCCGTCGGTAGGGCGCCAGCCGGTCGTCCTGCGGGTCGAGTTCGGTCACCAGCCAGTCGACGCGGTCCCAGTCGAGCCAGCGCGCGACGGCCCGCGTGCCGAGCTTCGAGGAGTCGACGGCCAGGACGATCTGCTCGGCACCCGCGGCCAGCGCGCGCTTGACGTCGGCCTCCTCCGGGGTCTCCTCCAGCGGGCCCGCCCGCTCGTCGAGGGCCGCCGCCGAGGCGAACAGCCGCCGCACGGTGATGTCCGCCGCCGCCCGGCTCGCCAGCGGGCCGACCAGGCTGCCGGTCCGCGGATCGAGCCGTCCGCCGGTCAGCAGCACCGAGATACCCGGCCTGTCCCGCAGCACGCCGAACGTGTCGGGCCCGTTCGTGACGACGAGCAGATCGTCCGCGCTGGTCAGAGCGCCGGCGAGCCGCATGACCGTCGAGGACGCGTCGAACGCGACCGCGCCCCCGTCCGGGACGAGCTCGGCGAGCTTCGCCGCGATGCGCGACTTCGCCGCCGCCATCCGGTCCCGGCGCTGGGCGAAGCTGCGCGGGCCGACGGAGCGCGCCCCGCCGCGCACCCGGCGGGCCACCCCGCGTTCCTCCAGCTGGAACAGGTCCCGCCGGATCGTCATCTCGCTGACGTTGAGCGCCGCCGCCGCGGCGGTGATGGTGACCGCTCCCTGATCCCTGAGCTGGTCACTCAGCCAGGTCAGGCGGTCCTCGCCGGGAACGTTCCGCTGGGGCAGTGACACAGGCACCTCGCCGGGCGCGGCGTTACGTGTGAGAACGGTGTGCGAAGCAACGTCAGACTAACAGCCCGTTGCACGGAGATTGATCAGCTGCGATGTGCCGTGCCCTGATCGAGTGTTCCGCGGGACACCAGAACGGAAGCGAGTCACGCGGATCTAGCCCGTGAACGGTTGCACCGGCTGGCCGCGAACTCCCGGGGCGAGGGCGAACACAGCACCCGCCGCCGGATACCGGGTGAGATCGGTGCCGACCTGGGAGGTGGTGATGTAGAGCGTGTCGAGGCGGTCGCCACCGAAGGTGCACGCCGTCACCCTGGGCACGGGCAGCGGGACGATCCCGTCGAGGCGGCCGGCGGGTGAGTAGCGGCGGACCGCGCCGCCGCCCCACAGCGCCACCCACAGGTAGCCGTCGGCGTCGACGGTGAGCCCGTCAGGCACGCCCGCGTCGGCAGGGACGGTGACCAGGGCCCGACGGTTACTCAGCCCCCGTTCCGAGTCGTAGTCGAAGACGTCCACCCGTGACGTCGGGGAGTCGACGTAGTACGCCCTCGCCCCGTCGGGGCTCCAGGCCAGCCCGTTGGAGACGGTGACGCCGGTCAGCACGATGCTGACGGTGCCGTCGGGTGCGAGCCGGTAGAGCGAACCGGCGCCGGCCGTCTCGGCGTAGGCCATGGATCCGCAGTAGAAGCGGCCGTCGGGGTCACAGCCGCCGTCGTTCATCCGGACACCGGCGTCGGCGTCCCACAGGTCCCCGAGGTACCGGCGGACTCCGCCGGTGAGGCCGGAGAAGTCTTCGGGGCCGGCGGGGCCGATGAGCGCGAAGCCGCGTTCCAGTGCGAGCACCGTCCCACCCGCGGCTCGTGGTCGCAGCGCCGCGGCCACGGCGCCGACATGGTCGCGGCGGACGGCGCCGCTCGTGGTGTCGACGGCGAGGACGTCACCGGCCAGCAGGTCGACGCAGCGCAGGCCGCCCCAGTCGGGGCTCCAGACCGGGCCCTCGCAGTGGAAGGCCACCGGGTCGGTGATCTGCTCGGGGCGGTCGGTGGCCACCGGTCAGCCGCCGTGCCGGTTCTGGGGGATCCCCCAGGGATTGTCGTCACGCAGGGGCTCGGGCAGCAGGCGCTCGGGCAGCGACTGGTACGTGACGGGCCGCAGGAACCGGGAGATCGACGTCGTCCCGACCGAGGTGTGCAGGGACGTCGTCGCCGGGTACGGGCCGCCGTGGGTCATGGCCGGGCTGACCGACACGCCGGTCGGCCAGCCGTTCCACAGCACCCGCCCGGCCCGTTCCCGCAGCTCGGCGAGCAGCTCCGCGGCGAGGACGTCGTCGACGTCCTCACCGTGCACGGTGGCGGTGAGCTGCCCGCCGAGGGCCCGGGCCGCCGCGAGCAGGTCGACCGGATCGTCGTAGGCGACGAGCAGCGACGTCGGGCCGAAGCACTCGACCGCCAGCGCGCCCGGGTCGCGCAGCCAGTCGGCGACACCGGTGGCCAGCAGAGTCGGTGTCACGCCGGTCGTCATCCCGGCGCCGGCGGCCAGCGCCCGAACCGCGGGATGGCCCGTGAGCCCGCCGAGGGCGTCCCGGTAGCCGGCCGCGATCCGCTTCCCCAGCAGCGGGGTGGCCGGCCGCGCGGACACCAGCCGGACGAGGTCCGCCTCGGCTGATCCGGCCGGGGCGAACAGGAGGCCGGGCTTGGTGCAGAACTGGCCGGTGCCCAGCGTGTAGGACTCGACGTAGCCGGCCCAGATCTCCGGCCCGCGCCGGGCGGCGGCGGCCTCGGTCACGAAGACCGGGTTGACGCTGCCCATCTCGGCGTAGAACGGGATCGGCTCGTCGCGGGCGGCTGCGAGGTTGAAAAGGAGCCGGCCGGCGTGCTCCGAGCCGGTGAAGGCACCGGCCCGCACGCGCGGGTCGACGAGGGCGGCCCGTGCCGGCTCGTCACCTTCGATCAGGGCCAGCGTCCCCGCGGGCGCACCGGCGGCGGCCAGCGCGGCCGTGACGACGGCGGCGGTGAGACGGGACAGCTCCGGATGGCCGGGGTGGGCCTTGAGCAGCACCGGACAGCCCGCGGCGAGCGCGGCGGCGGTGTCCCCACCGGCGACGCTGAACGCGAAGGGAAAGTTCGAGGCGGCGAAGACGAGCACCGGCCCGACCGGGATCAGCATCCGGCGCAGGTCGGGACGCGGCCCGGTGGGCCAGGCCGGGTCGGGCGGGTCGATCGTCGCCTCGAGGTATCGGCCGTCGTCGAGGAGCCCGGCGAACAGGCGGAGCTGGAACGTGGTGCGGACCAGCTCACCGCGCAGCCGCGGTTCGGGCAGCCGTGTCTCGCGCATCGCGACCGGGACCAGGGGCTCGGCCGCGGCGTCGAGGGCGTCGGCCACCGCGCGCAGCATCGACGCACGCGCGGCCGGCGCGAGCGCGCCGAACGGCCGGGCCGCCGCCGCCGCGGCGGCGAGCAGCGCTTCGGTGTCGGTCGTGACGGTGTGCACGGCCATCCTTCCGTTGACGAGGCGGGGTGTCACGAGGCGGTGCCGCTGCGGGACGTGGGATGCAGCAGGATCTTCACGGCGGTGCCGGCGGCGTCGTCGAGGAGCCGGAACGCCTCGCCGACGTCGTCGAGCGGCAGCTCGTGCGTGACCAGCGCCGCCGGGTCGAGCTGGCCGGCGGCGAACGCGCGTACCGCGTGGGTCCAGGCCCGCGACGGCGCCCCGAACACGGTGTGCACCGTGAGCTGGGGGAGAACGAGGTCGATGGCGCGCAGCGGGTGGTCGCCGTCCGCGGCGAGACCGGCGAGCACCACCCGCCCGCCACGGCGGGCCAGCCCGCAGGCCAGCGCCGCGCTGCCGGGCGCGCCGGCGGCCTCGACCACCACGTCGAACCGCCGCGACCACCGGCCGGCGGCGGCCTCGTCCGGTGACAGCAGCGTCGCGGCGCCGCACCGGGCGGCGAGCTCGGCGCGGCCCGCGCGGGGATCCACGGCGACCAGCTCGGCCGGGCCGCCCGCCGCCAGCAGCTGCGTGGCCAGCAGGCCGAGCGTGCCCGCGCCGACCACGGCGACCCGCTCGCCGGGAACGGCACCGGCTTGCAGGCAGGCTGCCGCGGCGCAGGCGGCTGGCTCCAGACCGGCGGCCGCGCGCAGGTCGGCGCCGAGCGGCAGGACGTGCAGGAGATGGCCCGGTACGACCAGGTGGTCGGACCACGCGCCGGGACAGGTGAAGCCGGTCTCCTCGTAGGGGGCGGTGCACAGGTTGGTGTCGCCGCGCCGGCAGGCGGCGCAGACCCGGCAGGAGCGGAAGCCCTCGGCCACCACCGGCCGGCCCACGAGCGCCTTGTCTCCCGCCGGGCCGACCGCCGCCACCGTGCCGGACCACTCGTGCCCCGGGACGACCGGGTACCGCACGAATCCGGCGGGCCGGGTGCCGCGCAGCACCTCGCGGTCGGAGCCGCAGATACCCGCCCGGGCCACCCGGACCAGCACCTCACCCGGCCCGGGAGCGACCGGTTCGGCCGGGCGGATCTCCAGCCGTCCCGGCGCGTCGATCCACACCGCGCGACCGGTCACGGTCAGCCGCGGCCGGGCGGGCGGGAGCCGCGCAGCTCCCAGCCGTCGGCGTAGAGGTCGAAGTGGGCGCCGCGGGACGGGTGGGCGGCCACGACGTCGACGTCCAGCTCGACGCCGAGGCCGGGCGCGGTCGGCAGGGCGAAGTAGCCGTCGACGACCGGCGGCAGGCCCGGGGCCACGAGCTTGACCTCCTCGTCGGCGAAGTCGTTGAAGTGTTCCTGGATCATGAAGTTGGGGGTGCAGGCGGCCAGGTGCAGGTTGGCGGCGGTGAGAACCGCGCCGCCGACGTTGTGCGGGGCGACCAGCGTGAAGTGGGTCTCCGCGGTCGCGGCGAGCTTGCGGGTCTCGCTGATGCCGCCGAGATGGCCGATGTCGGGCTGGATGATGTCGGCCGCGCCGAGGTCGAACAGCTCCCGGAACTCGGTGCGGTCGTGGATGCGCTCCCCGGTCGCCACCGGGGCGTCGATCCCGGCGGCGGCCTTGGCCAGCGCCCGCAGGTTCTCCGGTGGTACCGGTTCCTCCACCCAGCCCGGCTCGAACTCGGCCAGCGAGGCGGCGATCCGGATGGCCTCGTGCGGTGCGAACCGCCCGTGCATCTCCACGAGGATCTCCACGTCCGGCCCGACCGCGTCGCGCACCGCCTCGACCAGGGAGATCGAGTGGCGGCGTTCGGCCCGGTCCAGCTCCCACCGGCCGGCGCCGAACGGGTCGAGCTTGAGCGCCCGGTAGCCCCGGGCCACCACCGCCCGCGCCGCCACGTGGAACTCCTCGGGGGTGCGCTCCACGGTGTACCAGCCGTTCGCGTACGCCTTGATCCTGTCCCGGACCTTGCCGCCCAGCAGCCGCCACACCGGCTGCCCCAGCGCCTTGCCCACGATGTCCCAGCAGGCCATCTCGACGCAGGCGATACCGGACATGACGATCTCGCCGGCGCGCCCGTAGTCGCCGCGCTTCATCCGGTCCACCAGCGACTCGATGTCGAACGGATCGGAGCCGAGCACATGGTTGCGGGTCGCCTCGGCCAGGTAGCCCAGCAGCGCCTGGGTGTGGCCGAGCATCCGGGTCTCCCCCACGCCGACCAGGCCGTCGTCCGTGAAGACCTGGACGTAGGTCAGATCCCGCCATGGGGTTCCGTACACGTGCGTCCGCACGTCGGCGATCTTCATGACAGTGCCCCCGGTGCTCCCTCGACAGCGGCGACCGGCGGAGTCGGCGGCGGAGTCGCCGGTGGGGCCGGCGAGGCCGGTGCGTCGCCGGGTGGCGCCGGGACGGCCAGCCCGGCCGGCCGCCGTCCTGACCCGACGGCGTCCGGGTAGTAGCGGCGCAGCAGCTCCAGGCCGATCTCGGCCCGCCGGACCCGTTCCCGCCCGAGGGCCACGGCGGTGGCGGTCAGGTGGGTGCCGCTGGGATAGATGTTCGGCGCGTTGCGCAGCCCGAACTTCAGGTAGACCGGCGTGGCGACCCGGACGATCTCGGCGATCTCGAAGTGGCGCACGAAGCCACCGAGGTCGTCGGGCGCCTCGACGTAGAGGTCGATGGGGATGTCCACGGCCGCCCGGACCGCCGCGAGCTGGGCCAGCGACAGGTCGGTCGGCACGTTGTAGGTGTCGGCGCCGAGCTGCTCGGCCAGGCGGATCGACGCGGGGTTGGCACAGCCCATCTGCACGCTCACCTTGAAGATCAGCTCCGGTGGCAGCTCACCGGCCGTCCGCATCCGGCCCGCGACCGACAGCACCCCGACGTCGGTGACCAGGACGCTGCGGATCCCGGCCTCGGTGGCCCGGCGGATGTCCTCCAGCACGTGCACGAGCTGTTCGGTCCCCCGCGCCTGCGCGGCCAGGCCGGCACCGCCGGGGGCCAGGGCGGCGGCCCCGGTGTCCCATCCGGCCAGCGGCCGGGCGAACAGACTGACCTCGACGTCCGCCGCCGCCCCGGCGGCCGCCATCGCCGCCAGCTCCCCGGCGGTCAGCAGCAGCCCGCCGCTGCCCTGCGAGACCCGGTGGACCGGGACGCCCCGGCGGTCCGCCTCGGCAAGCACCGCCGCCAGCGCCTCCGGCCCTTCCACACTCGGGATCTCCACCCGGTACTGGGCGCCGTCCGGGAATCGCTTCCCGCTGGACGGCAGGTCGGAGGGATCGGCGCCCGGCAGCCCGAGCGAGCGGAGGAAATCACGCGTCTGTCGCACCCGCGCCTCCCGTTCCTGTTCATGGCTTCTGATGCATGGCCAGGGTGGCCGGCGGGGCGGAGGTGATCCGGTGCCGGCGCGCGGCCGTCCGTGCGTGACAACGGCCGCGAGGACAAATGTTAGCGCTAACATTTCGTCGGTCAAGCCCGGCGGCGCGACGCGTCCAGCCCGGCGCCCAACGGCCAGCAGGTGCAGGCCGGCTATAACGGAACGGGCGGACCGGTCGCGGCGCGGCCGACGAGAACGCCATCCGCCCGGTGACGCGATACGAAGAGCGGCACGTCAAGAGCGACGAAGGTGGACCGAATTGGACGGAGCGGACCGGGGCGGCGAGCCAGCGCCGCAGGTGGTCCCCGGCGCGTCCGAGCCAGGCGGACAGGGCGAGCAGGGCGGACAGGGCGAGCTGGCCGGGCCGGGCGAGGTGGGCGAGGTGGGGAGCACGATGCCCGCGTCCGGTCGGCCGCCGGCCCTGACCGACGTGGCCCGCCTCGTCGGCGTCTCCCACCAGACCGTGTCCCGCGTCGTCAACAACCACCCGGGTGTCCGGCCACGGACCCGGGAGCGGGTCCTGGCGGGCCTGCGCGAGCTCGGCTACCGGCCGAACCCGGCCGCCCGGGCGCTCGCCACCGGCCGCTCCCGGACCCTCGGTGTCCTGGCCCTGACCGGCACGCTCTACGGGCCGACGTCCACGCTGTACGCCGTCGAACAGGCGGCGCGGGCGGCCGACTACCAGGTCACGGTGGTCAGCCTGCACTCCCTCGATCCGGGCGCGGTCCGGCAGGCCCTCGGGCGTCTGCTCGCCGGTGGCATCGACGGGGTCGTGGCGATCGCGCCGCTTCTCGACGCGACCGACGCGCTGAGCGCGGTCGCGACCCGCCTGCCGCTCGTCGCCGTCGAAGGGCGCCCCGACGGAAACATCGCCACCGTCTCGGTGGACCAGGAGCACGGCGCCCGGACCGCCACCGAGCACCTGCTCGCCGCCGGCCACCCGACCGTCCGGCACGTGGCCGGACCGTCCGACTGGTACGAGGGCGCCGGACGGATCGCCGGCTGGCGCGCCGCGCTCGAGGCGGCCGGCGCGGCCGTCCACCCGCCGCTGGCCGGTGACTGGACCGCCCGCGCCGGCTTCGCCGCCGGCCGCCAGCTCGCCCACGAACCCGACCTGACCGCCGTCTTCGTCGCCAACGACCAGATGGCCCTCGGCGTCCTGCGCGCCCTGCGCGAAGGCGGCCGCCGGGTACCCGAGGACGTCAGCGTCGTCGGATTCGACGACATCCCCGAAGCCGCGTACTTCTCACCGCCGCTGACCACGCTCCGGCAGGACTTCACCGAGGTCGGCCGTCAGAGCCTGCGCTCGCTCCTGGAGCAGGTCGAGACCGGCGCGACCGGCCGGGCTCACGTCGTCATCCCGCCGGAGCTGGTCCTGCGCCGCAGCACGGCACCGCCACCCTGACGTTCGCAGTCAGCGCGGGTCCACCAGCGAGGTGCCGCCGACCGGCACACACAGGTGGATCACGGCATCCCTCCCGGTCCTCCGGCGGTAGGGACCGACCACCGCTCGGGCGAAGCCGGCCGCCGAGTCCGCGTCGACCAGGGCGATGACGCAGCCGGCGAAACCGCCGCCGGTCATCCGCGCGCCGTGGCAGCCGGGGGCGTTCCGGCAGACCTCGACCGCGGCCTCCAGCTCAGGACCGCTCACCTCGAAGTCGTCCCGGATCGACCGGTGGCCGTCGAGGAGCACGGCGCCGGCCCGTGGCAGGTCCGCGCGGCGCAGCGCGTCGGCGAGCTCCCGTACCCGCGTGTTCTCGGTGACGATGTGACGCGCCCGGCGCAACGCCACCGGGTCGAGCCGGCGGGCCGCGTCGGCGGGCAACCGGTCGCCGAGGTCGCGCAGGCTCGCGACGCCCAGCCCGGCCGCCGCCCGCTCACATTCGGCCCGGCGCTGGGCGTAGGCGCTGGTGACCAGCTCCCGGCGGGTGCCGGTGTCCACGACCGCGACGACCACCGAATCCGGGACGGCGACCGCGGTCACCGTCAGATCACGAAAGTCGATCTCCAGAGCGTGGCCGGCCGTCGCCGCGGCGCAGGCGATCTGGTCGAGCAGACCGGTGGCGACGCCCACCCAGCCGTTCTCGGCCCGCTGGGCGAGCCGGGCCGCCCCGATCGGATCCCAGCCGGTGTCCCACACCACCGCGCAGGCCCGGGCCACGGCAAGCTCCAACGCGGCCGACGACGACAGCCCGGCGCCGAGCGGCAGGTCGCTGGCCAGCGTCCCGTACCAGCCTCGCGACGCGGCGGCTCCGGCGACCGACGCCGCCATCACGACGACGCCCTCGACGTACCCGGCCCATCCGGACTGCGCGGCACCGGCCCGGCCGGGCGACCCGGGCTCAGGTGGCGGAGGAGGCGGCAGGCCGATCCGGGCCGGTGCCGCGCGATGCTCGGAAAGCACCTCGACAGACCCGTGGCCCGAAGTCGCGCGCGGGGACGGGGAGAACGCGAGGCACAGCTCGAGGTCGATCGCCACCGGCAGGCAGAGCCCGCCGTTGTAGTCGGTGTGCTCGCCGATCAGATTCACCCGGCCAGGCGAGCGGACCAGGTAGGCCGGCCGGGCACCGTGGCACCGGACGAAGGCCGCGACGGCCCGCTCCGCCGCGCCCGGGGTGCCCGGGCTGCCTGGGTCGGGGGTTGCGCCGACGCCCCCGGCCGTCGCGGAAACCTCACCACGCTGGCTCATCGGACCCGGTCCGGTCCGGCGGCCGGGACGTGGGCCCGCAGCATCGCCGCGGCCTGCTCCGGGGTGATGTCGCGCTGCGCGCCGGCCAGCATCTCGTAACCGACCAGGAACTTGCGGACGGTCGGCGAACGCAGCAACGGCGGGTAGAAGTGGGCGTGCAGCTGCCAGTGCCCGGCCCCGGCCGGCGCGGCCACGCCGCCGCCGGGCGGCCCGGCGGCGGCCAGCCCGGCACCGTCCGGTCTGGCACCGTCCCGTCCGGCGGCGGCCGGCCCCGGTGCGCCGTGCCAGCCCATCGAGTAGGGGAACGGCACGCCGAACAGCGCGTCATAGGCCGTCAGCAGGGTCCGCAGCATCCCGACCAGGCTCTCCCGAAGGGGTCCGTCCAGCTCGGGGAGGCTGGCAACCGGGCGCACGGGCATCAGCATCGTCTCGAACGGCCACACCGCCCAGTAGGGCACGACCGCGAGCCACTCGCCGTTGTCCGCCACCACCCGCTCCCCGGCGGCGCGCTCGATTCCGGCGTAGTCGACCAGCAACCGGCGGCCGTGCCTACTCAGGTAGTCACGCTGGCGGACGTCCTCCGCGGCCGGCTCGTCCGGCAGCGAGGCGCTCGCCCACACCTGGCCGTGCGGATGCGGGCTGGAGGCACCCATCGCGGCCCCCCGGTTCTCGAAGATCTGCACCCACCGCCACACCCGGCCCAGCTCGGCGGCCTGGCCGATCCAGAGGTCGACAACGGCCGCCAGCTCCCCGTCGCCCATCGCCGCGAGGTGCCGGTCGTGCCGCGGCCCGAAGCACAGCACCCGGCAGACACCGGCCTCGGGCTCCGCGCGCAGCAACTCCTCGGCGCCTCCGGCCCGGCCGGGCGGGATTCCTGGCTCCGCCCGCACCTCCAGGCGCTCGTCAGACAAGGGGGGTCGCAGCGCCGGGAAGTCGTTGGCGAACACGTACGGCCCGGCATAGTCGGGATTTCGGATCCGGTCCCGACCAGCCGACACCAGAACCCACCGCCCCCGCAGCGGATCGAAACAGCGGTGTGGAGTGGACGGGACGCCACTCCCCCGGGCTGTTCCACTCATCGAGGTCCACTCATCGAGGTCGAATGTTAGCGCTAACATTCCGATGGTCAAGGGTGCCCGCCATCCGTTCACGGGAACAGACGGCCACCCGGCCACCCGAGCTCACCGGCCCCGAACCGGCCCGGGTCAATTCCTGCTGGGGGCCTCGGCGAGCCCGGTCTGGTAGGCGATCACGACGAGCTGGGCGCGGTCGCGGGCCGCCACCTTGGTCATCGCGCGGTTCGCGTGTGTCTTGACGGTCAGCGGCGACAGGTAAAGCTGTTCGGCGATCTCGTCGTTCGTCAGCCCGTAGGCGATGAGCCTGACGATCTCGTTCTCCCGCTTGGTCAGCAGATCCAGCCCCGCGGTGACCGCGGGTGCCGGTGTGGCCGGCTGCCGCAGGTACTGCTCGATGAGGTGACGGGTCGCCTGCGGGGACAGGAGCGCGTCGCCGCGGGCGACGACTCGGATCGCGGCGACCAGCTCGTCGGGTTCCACCCCTTTGCCGAGGAAGCCGCTGGCCCCGACCCGCAGCGCCTCGAAGACGTGCTCGTCGAGCTCGAAGGTGGTCAGGACGAGCACCTTCACCTCGTTGAGCGTCGGGTCGCCGGTCAGTTCACGGGTGGCGGACAGACCATCGACGCCTGGCATTCTGATGTCCATCAGGATGACGTCGGGACGGGTCTCCCGCGCCAGCCGCACCGCCTCGGCGCCGTCGGCAGCTTCGGCGACCACGGTGATGTCGGCGGCGGTCTCGACGAGGACGCGGAAACCGGCGCGGATGAGTGCCTGGTCGTCGGCCAACAGGACACGGATCACTGGGGTGTCACCTTCACAAGTGCGGTGCGGGGGGTGGCGGTAGCCGTCTGCAGCGTGGCACTCCCCCGTCTGCCATTGAATGTGGAGGCGGCCGGGGCCGGTGGGGGCGCCTCCGGGACCGGCAGCGTCGCGGTGACCACGAAGCCACCCTCGCCGTCGGAACCGGCCTGCATGTGGCCGCCGACCGCGGCGGCCCGCTCGCGCATGCCGAGCAGGCCGTGCCCGCCGCGGCCGCGCTGCGCCGCCGGGTCCCGCGTAGGGCCGGTGGCGGGCTGTTTCCGGGTGGGGCCGGTGCCGGGGAACCTGCGACCAGGACCGGTGCCGGGCGACTGGCCGGTACCGCCGGATGCGGGAGGAGACATACCCGCGGTGTTGTGGATGCGAAGGCGCAACTCGCCGGAACCGTAGCCGACCGCGACCGAGGTCCGGGCGCCCCGGGAGTGCTTGTGAGCGTTCGTCAGTGACTCCTGCACGATCCGGTAGGCGGCCAGGTCGGTGAGCGCCGGCAGCTCGCGGGACTGCCCGGTCACGTCGAGTGCGACGGACATCCCGCCTGCCGTGAAGCCGGACAGCAGCGTGGGGAGTTGGGACAGGCCTGCGGGCGGCTGGGTCGACACCGGCTCGGAGGTGTCCCGCAGCGCGTAGAGCAACAGTTTCAGCTCGTCCAGGACGGTGGCGCTGGCGCGGCGGATGTGGCCGAGCGCCTCGTCGGCGCCGGCCGGCTGCACGTAGAGCATGTGGGAGGCGACGGCCGCCTGCACCTTGACAAGAGTGATGTGGTGGGCGACCACGTCATGCAGCTCCCGGGCGATGCGTAACCGTTCCTCGGCGACCTGCCGCCGGGCCTCCTCCTCACGGCTCTGCTCCGCCCGCCGTGCCCGGTCCTCGACCGCGGCGATGTAGGCACGCCGGCTGCGGACCGCGTCCCCGGTGGCGGTCGCGGAGACAACCCAGGTGGACAGACCCAGGACCACAGCCACAACCTCCTGCTTCTGCAGCAGCGCCGGCGGAATCAGAACGATCATCGAGGCGAGAGCCGAGATCCATGCTGCCTCGCGGGACCGGTAGACCGCCAGGCTGTACAGGGCGACCCCGGCGGCGAAGGTGAGCGGCGGGCTGTCGTCGGGCGTCAGGTTGAGGACGAACACGAGCACGGTGCAACCGAGGACGACACCGAGGACCGCACCCGGCCATGATCGGCGCACCACCAGGGCGGCACAACCGATCATGCTCATGACCAGACTGGGCCCGGTCGGCCTGAGGTGGCTGGGAGCGCTCTGCGCGGCCAGCCACAGCCCCAGGGCCAGAACCACGACAGCGAGCAGGCCGTCGGCCAGCCAGGGGTACCGCCGAGCCGTACGCCGGCACACATTCCAGAACTGCGCGATCTTTGGTGCCACCGCAACCACGGTACCCAGCGGATGCCGATTGTCTACCTGCGGCGATGGTAGTTCCCCGTCTACTGCGTCCGTAGTAGACGAGGCGACGCCGATCGGTCGCGGACGGCATCCGCCGGCGGATCGGCGACACGGCGTGTCGATTCCGACCGGACAACGCGCCGGGGAACGTCCGCCAGATCGGGAGGTGAGTACTTTCGCCGCTCCTGCGGAGTGGCGATCGCCGATGTGGTGAACAGGGAGCTGTGGATCGGACGGGCACTTACGTGACAGTCCTCGGCCTTCGGCGGACCGGTAAAGCAGCTGGCTACTACCGGCGCGGTAGTCAGAAATGACTTCCCCTGGCCGATGGAAAGACCTGACCGACGGTGCACAGTGGTCCGAATCCCAGGTTCAGCCCAGGACCGGAGGTCTGAGTGACAACAGCCGGGCGGTCAGCTCTCACAAGGCGGTGCGATGCCGGGGACCTTCCACGGTGACCACGCAAACCGGAAACATCCAGTGGACGATCAACGTCCAGCGCGGCGACGCGCTCCTCCGTCCGGTCCGCCAGTGGACCTGAGCACGCTGAGCGTGGTCAGCCCGGCGGGCCGGACCACGCTGGCAGGCAACGCGTCGTACCTGGTCGGCCGGGCGCGCGGCGCCGACATCGTGGTCGGCGACGGGAGGGTCTCCCGGCACCACCTCGTGCTCGAACCGGTCGCTGACGGCTGGCACGTGCGGGACATCAGCGCGAACGGTCTGTGGCAGGACGGGCGCCGGATCAGAGGCACCACCCTGCGTCTGGGTGAGGTGCGGCTCAGGCTCGGTGCCGTCGACGGTCCGGAGGTGGTCCTTTCTCCGTGGCAGGTCGAGCCTCCGTGGCAGGTCGAGCCTCCGCGGCCGAGCGAGGCGGTTACCGGCGCGACGGCAACCCGGCCGGCGGCCGGCGCCGTGGCACATGCCTGCCGCCGACGGCACCCGCTGCGTCCCGGGACGCTGCGCCTGGGCCGCTCCTACGACAACGACATCTCCGTCGCCGATCTGCTCGCCTCACGCCGTCACGCCGAGCTGCTGGTCGACGCCGACGCGGTGGAGGTCATCGATCTCGGTTCGGCCAACGGGACGTTCGTCAACGGCCAGCGGGTCGAGCGCGCTCCGGTCGGGCAGCGCGATGTCATCGCGATCGGGCACCATCTCTACCAGCTCGAGGACGACGCCCTCGTCGAGTACGTCGACTCCGGCGATGTGGCGCTCGAGGCACAGGATCTGTCCGTGTGGGCCGGGGCCAAGCAGCTGATGCACGACCTGACCTTCCGGCTGCCCGGCCGGTCGCTGCTCGGAGTGGTCGGTCCCAGCGGGGCGGGCAAGTCGACCCTGCTCAACGCGCTGACCGGCTTCCGCCCCGCCGACACCGGCTCCGTCCTGTACAACGGGCTGGATCTCTACGCCGAGTACGACGAGCTGCGCCGGCGCATCGGCTGCGTCCCGCAGGCCGATCCGCTGCACGCCCAGCTCACCGTGCGTGAGGCGCTCGAGTACGGCGCCGAGCTGCGGTTCCCCGCGGACACCACGGCGCGGGAACGGCGCGCCCGCGTCCAGGAGGTCATCGGCGAGCTCGGCCTGACCGCGCACGCCGGCACGCCGGTGAGCCGGCTCTCCGGTGGGCAGAAGAAGCGGACGTCGGTGGCCCTGGAGCTGCTCACCCGGCCGTCGCTGCTGTTCCTGGACGAGCCGACGTCGGGGCTGGACCCGGCGAACGACCAGTCCGTGATGGAGACCCTGAAAGGGCTCGCCCACGGCGGCGGTCCGGGCTCGGCGGACGAGAGCGGCCGCACGGTCATCGTCGTCACGCACAGCGTGCTCTTCCTGGACCTGTGCGACTACATCCTGGTGCTCGCCCCGGGTGGGCACGTGGCCTATTTCGGCCCGTCGGACGGGGCGCTGCGCTTCTTCGGCAAGGAGGACTTCCGCGAGTTCGCGGCCGTCTTCCGGGAGCTGGAGAACACGCCGGGTGCGGAGATGGCGGCCCGGTTCCGTGCCTCGGAGTATTTCGTGCCCTCCGCGGTCGTGGCGCCGGTCGCGCGCAAGGCTCCGGCCGAACTCCCCGGCGTCCGTCAGCAACCAGTAGTCGCGCAGCTCGTCACGCTCACCCGGCGATATCTGCGAGTGGTGCTCGCCGATCCTTCCTATCTTAGGATGATTATCGCGTTCCCGTTTCTGCTGGGCATCATCCCCCGGGTGATCCCAGCTCCGGACGGACTGAAATCACTGCCGGACGCGCCTAATCCGGACGCGACGAAGGTGCTCGTCGTCCTGGTCCTGTGCGCTTGTTTCATGGGCATGGCGAACTCGGTCCGCGAGATCGTCAAGGAACGCGACATCTACCGGCGGGAACGAACGATCGGCCTGTCCCGGACGGCCTATCTCGGCTCGAAGATCATCGTCCTCACCGGTATCACGACCCTGCAGTGCGTGATCTTCACGCTGATCGGGCTGGTCGGCCGCACGCCGCCCGATGCGTCCCTGCTGGGCTCACCACTGATCGAGTGCCTCGTCGCCGTCATCGTCGCGGCGCTGGCATCCATGATGATCGGTCTGTTGGTCTCGACTCTCGCCGACAACGTCGACAAGATCATGCCCATCCTGGTTCTGGTCACCATGGCCCAGCTCGTGCTCTCCGGCGGCCTGGTGTCGCTGTCCGGCCGTCTGGTGATGGAGCAGGTCGCCTGGATCGCCCCCGCCCGGTGGGGCTTCGCGGCGCTGGCCTCCACCGACGACCTCAACGAGGTCTCCAAGCTCGGCAACGGGATGCTGCGCACCGACCCCGCGGACAGCCTCTGGGAGCACAGCGCGGATGCCTGGCTGCTCGACATCGTGCTGGGCGTCGGACTTGCCGGCGCGGCGCTCGCGCTGACGTCGGTCCTGCTGCGTCGCCTCGACCCCAGGATGTCCCGTCCGACCACACGTCCGGTGTCCGCCGTCTCCACATCAGTTCCTGTGGAGCCACGCCCGGATCCTCCGGTCCGCGGCACTGCGGGCCGGTAGCAGTCACCGCCGGCCCGCAGTGCCGGCCAGGGCCCGACGCCGACCGGTCTCGCGTCACCCCGCGGTCGAAGCAGTCGTCCCCCAAGCCCTCAGACCTTCAGAGCTCCCGGGCCGCACGGCGTTTCGGCAGTATCAGGGCCAGTGCTGTCCCGGTCGCGGCGACACCGGCGGTGAACAGAAGACCGTTGGAGTACCCGGCGTCCCGGTAGAACCGGATTCCGTGGACGACCTGGCTGTCCCGGGCGAGGATGACGAACGCCAGCTGGCCGAGGACGGTCTGGGTGACCCCCTGCGCCATTGACTGGGCACCGTTGGCCAGCGCCTGTTCGGCCGGGTGCACCGCCTGGATGACCAGGATGGGAATTGTGGCCACCACGAGGCCCATGCCCACCGCGGTCACGGCACCGAAAAGCATCAGCTGCGGCACAGTGTGGTGGTACACGGAGATCAGTCCATATCCACCGGCGACGAGTAGGCCGCCGGCGGCCAGGAGGAACCAGGCATCGAATCTACGGGCCAGCATTCCGGCCGCGACCGCACCCGTGAGGATCAGTACGCTGCTGGGTGCGCCGACCAGCGCATTCCTGGTTGCGGAGAATCCCAGGCCGTCGGAGACACCCGGAATGGTCGGCATGAGGGCGAGCAGGAACATCACCGTGCCGACGGCGTACGCCGCGCCTCCGACCAGGGACGTCGTCAGCAGCATGGTCCAGACCGGCCGTCGCCTCAGCAGGGGCAGTGGGATCATCGGGTGCGGGACCCGGCTTTCGGTGAAGACGAAGCCCACCACGGCGGCCAGACCGCCTCCGATGAAGAGAAGAGTGCGAGCACTGGTCCAGCCCCAGCCGGCGCCTTCACCGATCCCGTAGACGACCGCGGTCAGGCCACCGCCGAGCAGGAGCCCGCCCAGCCAGTCGATGCGGGTGCGTTCCTCGCGCACGGGACTCTCGGGCACGAGGACCACGAGCGCCACGAGGCTGAGCGCGCTGGCCGCGGCCATGAACCACAGCGCGCCACGGAAGCCGGAACCGTCCACGAGCCACGCGGACAGGAACGGGCCCCCCAGCGCGACCAGCCCGACGCCGCCGCCCAGCAGGCCGCTGGCGGGACCGATGAGCCGGCGCGGGAGGACGTCACGGACCATCGAGTAGGCCAGTGCCCCGATCGGGCCATAGCACCCGGCGATGCCGCGTCCGATCAGCAGCATGGAGTAGTTCGTCGCAAGGGCGGCGATCAGGTCTCCCACCAGCCCGAGGACGGTGATGACCACCATGACCCGCTTCTTGCCGTACATCGCCGCGGCCTTGATCGCGAAGGGCGTGGCGAAGGTGCCGACCAGGCCCGTGATCAGCGTGAACCACGAGATCCTGGCGGTGTGAAAGTGTACGGCGATCTCCGCCTGAACATTGCCGGAAAGCAGGCCGACCAGCCCCAGAAGCTGCGCGGCCCACATCAGCGCTATCAGGATCAGCGCATTCCGCGCGGTGAATCTGGACCGCCCTGGTTCCGTCCGGGACGGCACCGCGGTTACTGTCATGAACGGCTCCTGTCCTTTGGAATGGCCGAACCCCGGTTGCACGGGGCACGTCGACAGCGCCGCACAACATCAAAAAAGACGAAGAAGTGCTGTTCGGGACGGGCGCGAGTTCCGGCTACAACGGAATGAGAACGCCGCTGCCGGTCGGGCTGTCATGGAGCTCCAGCCGCCGCAGCGCGGCGCCCCGCGGGATATCGAAAACCAGCGTGCCGTGGATGGAGGCACCCGGCCCGGCGGGATTCCAGATCGTCTCGCCGGGCAGGTAGAGACGCGACAGGTAGTCGGCGGTGCGCCGGGCGCCGGTGCTGTCGTACGCGTACTGGTAGGCGTTCTCCAGTGCGCCCGAGGATGCACCGGTGTTACGAACCGTCATGGTGACCAGGCAGAACTGACCGTCCGGATGGCGGGCCAGGAACCCGAGGCCGAGCTGCTCGACCCCACATTCGACACCGTCCACGGCGAACAGCAACGGCCCGTCCCGGAAGCCGCCGGGACTCGGTGGGGTACTGGGGCCGGAGACCGGCGCGGCCGAGGATTCCACGGACCTGGCCGTGGATGCCCCCGACCTGGCTGTGGGCGCGGCCGGTCGCGCCGACGTCCCGTCATCACGGTTCGCCGCCGCCAACCCGATCGCTGTGAGACCCGCCAGTACCAGCGTCAGGCCGGAGGTCAGCAGAGCGCGGCCACGGCTCCAGCGCAGCCGCCGCGCAGGTGCGGACCCGTCCGGGGAGTGCGCGAGCTCCGCGGTGAGCCCGAGCAGTCGGACAGCCGGATCGGCGGACCGCTCCCCCGGCCGGCGCTCGACCAGGCGCAGCAGCAGGCCCCGGGCATCAGGCCGGCTGGCCGGCTCTTTCGCCAGAGCATCGCGGACGAGATCCTCCACCTGCGGGGGAAGGCCGGTCAGGTCCGGTTCGGCCGTGGTGATCCGGTGGGCGAGACCGACATCGTGGCCGTCCCCGAAGGGATGCCGTCCGGTACCCGCGTACGCGACGAGGACACCCCAGGCGAACACGTCAGCCGCCGCACTGATCGGCTGGCCGTTGATCTGTTCGGGTGCCATCCACCCGGCCGAGCCGAACCCCCAGTCGGTCGGCCTACCGCCGGTGCTGTCCAGGGCCAGGGCGATACCGAAGTCGATGACCCGTGGACCGGACAGCGACAGGATCACGTTGCCGGGCTTGAGATCCCGATGCACAAGCCCGGCGTGGTGGATCGCGGTCAACGCCGTCGCGACCCCGACCGCCAGCCCGGTAAGGGTGGACGAGTCGAGCGGACCCCTCTCGGCGACAGCCTGATCCAGCCGGAGGCCGTCGATGTACTCCGTCACCAGGTACGGCGCGAACGCGTCCGGGTCGGCGTCGAGAACCTCGGCGGTGCAGAACGAGGCGACGCTGCGAGCCGCCTCGACCTCCCGACGGAAACGGCGGCGGAACTCCTGGTCCCTGGCCCGATCCGGCCTGATCACCTTGACCGCGACCGGCCGCCCCCGCTGGTCGCGCGCGTAGTAGACGGCGCCCATCCCACCCACGCCCAGCCGGCTCAACAGGACGTACGGGCCGATGGCGGTCGGCTCGTGCGACAACAGGGGCTCACCGGGGACGAACGTCTCGGCCGCGGGAACCGTGCGCCCCTCCGGGTACGGCACCATGCCAGAAGGCAGCGTCAGCCCTTGATCCATCCGGTAGGTGAGCCGGCGGGCGGGCAGTCACGTGGCGGTGCCGGCGCGAGGTCGAACTCCAGGTGCAGGGCGGTCAGCCCACGCAGGATGAAGGTGGGCATGTACTCGTAGCGGCGGTTGCCGGCCGGGCCGTGCACCCGCTCGTTGACGCGGATGTCGGTGGTGCGGTCCAACAGCCGTTCAAGACTCGCCCGTGCCTCGGCCCGTGCCAACGGCGCGCCGGGGCAGCTGTGGATCCCACGCCCGAAAGCCAGATGCTGGCGGGCGTTGGAACGGGCGACGTCGAACGTCTCCGGGTTCTCGAAGCGGCGTGGGTCGCGGTTGGCCGCCCCGTTGACCACCATCACCGTGGTGCCGGCGGGCAACTGCACCCCACCCACCGTGACCGGCACCCGGGAGAGCCGGAAGTCGCCCTTGACCGGGCTCTCCCAGCGCAGGGTCTCCTCGATGAAGGCCGGGATGCGCTCCCGCTCGGCACGAAGCCGCCGCTGGAGGTCGGGCCGCTCAGCCAGGATCTTCAACGCCGAACCGAGCAGGCGCACCGTGGTTTCCTGACCGGCGGAGAAGAGGTTCGCGGCCACCCGCACCACGTCGATGACCTCGGGTGTCGATCCGTCCGGGAACGTCGCGCCGGCCAGACCGGTCAGCACGTCGGCGCGGGGGCTGCGGCGACGGTCCTCGATGTAGCCGGTGAACTTCCCGTAGAGAAACTCCAGCGGACTGTGGGCCAGGGTCTCCGCTCCGGTGCCGCCGACGCCGCCGGTCTGTGCCGGCTGGCGCTGCAGTTTGTCGAGAAACTCGTCCTGGTCCTCCTCGGGGACGCCCAGAAGGTCCGCGATGACGAGCAGTGTGAACGGTCCGGCGAATCCGCTGATGAACTCTCCCTCACCAGGAGTGAGGAACGGGTCGAGCATGCGGTCGGCAAGGTCCCACATCAGCGCCTCGTTCTCCTTGAGGCGCTTGGGGGTGATCAGCCGCATCAGCAGCGCGCGATGATCGGTGTGGGTGGGCGGGTCCATCGTCGGGAGCTGGTCGTTCATCGGCAGCTCATGGCGATGCCGCTCGATCAGCGCGGAGACGTCGTCACCGTCGAGCGGGACCGGGAAGCCGGGGAACGGACCCGTCACCGAGATGCAGGACGAGAACGCCTCGGAGTCGTGGAAGACCTCCACCGCCTCCTCGTAGCCGGTCACCATCACCACGTCGTGGTGGCGTTCCCGTTGTACGGGGCATTTCCGCCGCAGGGCGTCGAGGTAAGGGTACGGGTCCGCGACGAGGGTCTCGTCGCGGAAGAAGTCCATCGCCTCGAATTCGCGCACAGTCTCTACAGATCCCTTCATACGAGCCGGAGCCGGTGGTCGTTCTGTCTGGTGGACGACCGTGCCCGCAGATCTGACTTCCCCGCACAAGCGTGTCCGAACAAGCCCTGCCCGTCGTCCTCCCCCCGCAGGCAATACCGGCTACGTATGGCGCGGTACACGCTGTCCGCCGTACTACAGCCGGAGTAGACGACGTCCCCGCTCGCCTTCGACGCCCTTGTCCGGCATGGACTTTCCCGCCACCCGCTCAGTCCTCACCCGATGTCGGCGCCGACCAGGGCGAGGCGGCGCGCGCCCGGTAACCCGCATCCGCGGCGGCAGCCGCGTCCAACGTCAGCACCATCGGCACGTACACCTTCACCGACGGATCATCCGTAACCGGCTCCAGGTCACCGACCACCACGAACCCGTGCCGCTCATACACCCGCCGGGCCGGCCCGTTCGACGGCACCACCCACAGCCGGGCCCCGGCCGCGCCAGCCGCCCGGGCCCAGTCCAGCACCGCCAGCAACAAAGCGTCCGCCGTGCCCGAGCCTCGGGCCACCGGCGCCACCCACATCGCCGCCAGCTCCCGCAGGTCCCGCGCCGCCGACGGGGTGTGCGCCGACACCGAACCGACCACCGCGCCATCCCGCTCGGCCAGGAACGTCACGTCCGCGTCTCCGGACGCGCCCACCCGGGCTCGCTCCACCCAGTCCGCTCCCGGCCGGGTCGCTTCGTCGGCATAGGTACGCCAGAACACCCCCGGCGCGTCGGCCAGGGCCGCCAGCCGCACCGCCCGCAGAACCTCGGCGTCACCGAGCCCGATCCGCCGCACCCGCGCGCCACCGAACTCGCTGCCCCCACGATCCATCACCGGCAAGTCTGCCAGCCCAGACCATCGGACGGGAATCCGGCGAACCGGCCGGACCTGGTGCGGCATGGCGCCCGCGTCGGGTCATCCAGGGTCGCGTCGTCTCCGAGGACGAATCCCGTCTCCTCGCCGCCGGAATTCAACGGCGCTGCTTTCGCGCGCGTCGAGGACTCCGGACACCGCACCCGTTCGAGCCTCCGCTGGGGTCACCGCCGTAGGTCGACGCGGACACGCACAAGTTCCGTCGCAGCAATAAGTCCGGTATGTTCTCGCCGAGCATTCCCCGCCGGAGAGGACCCAGGTGCCCGAGGTCCCCTGTGTGCCGGTCCGCCGCGGCGCGGTCCCGGTCCGATGACCGCCCTCGAGCTGGCGGTCGTGCCCCGCGACGTCCGCGCCGCCTCCCTCGGCCTGCTGCTCGGCGCGCCGAGCCCCGCGTCGCTGGCCAGCGTCGACCTGCACGCGCCGCACGGCATGCTGACCCTGGCCGTCCTGGGCGCCTCGCACGCGGTGAGCGCCTCCTCGGGCACACGTCGACTGACCGAGGAGGTCTCCTGTGACGCCGTCGCGGCCGGTGGCTGCCCGCTGCCGTCGCGGGCGGAGCAGGATGGCTACACCCTGAGGGCGCAGGTGCGCACCGTCGATCGCCGCGAACTCGACGCGCTCGCGGCGAGTCTGCGGACCCGGGCGGCCGGGAGATCCGACTGGTTGTGCGCCGCCTTCCCCGGCGACGAGCGGGCGGTGACCGCCCTGACCGGCGCGCCGATGCCGCGCGGCTGGCAGTGGCACACCTGGCACCTCTACCCGGGCTCCCGCACGCACGAGATCGTGACCACCCACAGCCGCTGGGAGCCGCGATGACCACCGCCCGCGTCGCCCGCGTCGCCCGCGTCGCCCACGTCGCCCACGTCGCCCGCGTTGCCCGCAGCGCCCGCGTCGCGTTGGCTGTCCCGCTCGCCCTCGCCGTCGCGGTGCTACCCGCCTGCGGTGGCGACAGCAACGTCCGGGGCTGGCTCGCCGACAGCTACCGTCACACCGACACCCGGGGCGACACCGAGAGCTACCTGTCGACCGAGCCGGTCGACCGGACCGCCGCGGCCATCGCCGGCGGGGTCGCGCCGGCCGCCCGGGCCAGCGACGGAGGCAGCCAGTACCTCCGCTTCGCGGACGACATCGTGATCGTCAGCGCGGCGGCCGCCGGGGCCGGCAGCACTGTGCGGGTAGAGGATCTCGACGACGGGTTCAGCCATGGCCAGTACGCGCGCCTCGGCAGCGGGTTCACCCCCGGCTCGCCGGCCGGGAAGGACGGTGGTCCCGGCGATGGGAAGTGATCCGGGCCGGGGCCGCCGGGGCCCGGCCACGCAGCACCGTCCCCCCGTCCCCCCGCACACCACCGGGAGAGCCTCGTGACCTTCGGCAGCCTGGACGCCGGCGACCTCGGCGAGGGCATCGCCGCCACCCTGCTCTACTTCCTGGTCGGCGTCGGTGTCCTCGCGCTGGGTTTTCTGGTCCTCGACCTGCTCACGCCCGGCAACCTGCGCCGGCAGGTCTACGTCGACCGCCGGCCGAACGCCGCCGTCCTGCTCGCGGGCAACCACCTGTCGCTGACGGTCATCGTCGTCACGGCCATCCTGACCAGCTCGGACTCGCTGGCTCAGGGCCTTGTCGACTCGGCGGTCTACGGCCTCGTCGGGGTCGCGCTGCAGGCGCTCGCGCTCCGCGTGCTCGACGCCGTCGTGCCCGGGCACCTGCGCGCGATCGTCGACGAGCCGACACTCAGCCCGGCGGCGTGGGCGGTCGCCACCAGCCTGCTCGCGATCGGCGCGGTCAACGCGGCCGCGCTGTCCTGACGCCATCAGCTTCCTGACGCCATCAGCCGTGGCGACGGACACCCCCAGGGCCACATCGGCGGACAGCCCGCTGCCCGCCCGTACCCGCCCGCTCCTGCTCGCCGCGGTCGCGGTCTGCGCCGCCTGCGGCCTGGTGTACGAGCTGGTCCTGCTCACCCTGTCGACCAGCCTCGCCGGCGGCGGCATCACCCAGACCTCACTGATCGTCGCCGGATTCGTCGCCGCCCTCGGCGCCGGGGCGCTGCTGGTCAAGCCCTTCCTCGGGCACGCGGCCGCCGCCTTCGTCGCCGTCGAGACCCTGCTCGGAATCCTCGGCGGGCTCAGCGCCGTCACTCTCTACGTCACCTTCAGCTTCTACGCGACGAGCGGACCGGTGCTCGTCCTCGGCACCGCGCTGCTCGGCACGCTGGTAGGCGCCGAGCTGCCGCTGCTTGTCACGCTCCTGCAGACCGGCCGGACCGACGTGGACGCCCGGGCCAGCGGCCGGCTGCTCGCCGACCTCAACGCAGCCGACTACGCCGGCGCCCTCGTCGGCGGGCTGGTCTGGCCGTTCGTCCTGCTCCCCACGGCCGGCATGATCCGCGGAGCCGCGCTGACGGGGCTGGTCAACCTGACAGCCGCGACCGTGGTCGCCACGTTGCTGCTGCGGCGGTGGCTGACCAGACGTGCCCTCGTCACCGCGCTCGGCGCGCTCCTGGCCGCCGCCACCCTGCTCGGCACGCTGCTGCTCCGCGCACGTGACATCGAGACCGACGCCCGCCAGCGGCTGTACGCGGACCCGATCGTGGTCGCCACCCGGTCCGCGTACCAGGAGATCGTCGTGACCCGCCGAGGCGGCGACCTGCGCCTCTACCTGGACGGCGACCTGCAGTTCTCCAGCGCCGACGAACACCGGTACACCGAGGCGCTCGTCGCCCCCGCACTCGCCCGTGATCCCGCCCGTGT
This sequence comes from Frankia sp. Hr75.2, assembly GCF_949319125.1. Classification (NCBI taxonomy): domain Bacteria; kingdom Bacillati; phylum Actinomycetota; class Actinomycetes; order Frankiales; family Frankiaceae; genus Frankia; species Frankia sp. Hr75.2. The sequence continues at coordinate 66,822 of NZ_CASGGV010000188.1, forward strand.
CCTGGTCCTCGGCGGCGGCGACGGGTTGGTCGCGCGCGAGCTGCTGCGCCACCCCACGGTCCGGCAGGTGGTGCAGGTGGAGCTGGACCCGCGGATGATCGAACTCGCCCGGACGACCTTCGCCCGACTCAACCGTGCCGCGCTCAACGACCCGCGGGTGCGTGTGGTGGTGGCCGACGCCTTCCGCTGGCTGCGCGACCCACCGCCGGAGCCGTTCGACGCCGTCGTCGTGGACATGCCCGATCCGGACACACCCGCGCTCGGCCGGCTCTACTCGCAGGAGTTCTACGGCCTGGTGCGGGCGGTCCTCGCGCCCGGAGGCCTGCTCACCGTGCAGGCCGGCAGCCCGTACGCGACACCGAGTGCCTACTGGCGCACGGTGAGCACGGTCAGGGCCGCGGGCCTGGCCACCACGCCGTACCACGTCGACGTCCCGAGCTTCGGGGACTGGGGCTTCGTGCTGGCAACCACCGGGGGGACACCTGCGCCGCTCGTGCTTTCCGAGCGGGCCACCCCGGCCCGGTTTCTCGACCAGGCCGTGCTCACCGCCGCCGGGGTCTTCCCGCCGGACCGGCCTCCGCGCACCCTCGAGCCCTCCACGCTCGACCGCCCACGGATCGTCGACGACCTGCGGACCGGCTACCAGCGTTAGGACTTCACCCCGGAGAAGGCGGTGGAGTCATGGAAGACCTCCACCGCCTCGTCGTCCTCAGCGTGGCCGGAGGCCGTCGAGCAGCAGGCGAACGGAGAACTGGATCCTCTCGTCCAGTTCGTTCTGTGTCGGCATGTGGCCACTCACGATCGTCCTCACCGGACCGCTGACCAGCATGCTCATGAAGACGGATGCGGCGAGTCTGGGATTGGTGGGCGCGATCGTGCCGTCGGCGACCGCACGCTCGAGCACGCCGGCGACGAACTCGATCACCGGCCTGCCGCTCTGCTCGAAGCTGATGGTGAAGATCTCGGGGAAGCGGTAGCTCTCGGTGTTGATGATCCGCTGCAGGCGCAGGCCGTTGGGTGTCGCCACCTGAGTGATCCGTAGTCGGGCGATCCCCTCGAGCGTTTCGGCCAGGTCGCCGTTGTCCAGGCCCTCGAGCACGGCCTGGGGCACGATCTGGCGCTCGATGGCGCGCTGGACCGCCGCGCGGAACAGCGCGGCCTTGTCGGGGTAGCGGGCGTAGACCGTGCGCTTGGTCATGTTGACCCGGGCGGCGATCATCTCGATCGTCGCCAGCTCGAAGCCTCGCTCCAGGAACAGGTCGAGCGCGGTGTCGAGGAGCTCCTCGTGGCGCGCCTCGGCCTGCTCGCGGGTGGGGCGCCCCGCCCCGCGCCGGGTGGGTGCGACTCCGTTCTGCATGTCGCCTCGCTCGACTTCCCTCTTGCGCCGCCGCCAGGTTCGATTAATGATACGCATCAGGTGCCGTTCTCCGGACCCGGCCACCAACACGAACAGTAAGGATGCCCTGTGAGCTCAGCCATCGAGACACTGACCCGGCTGGTCGATGCCGAGGATCGGTTCGATCACTCCCCCGCCGAGCTGCGCGAGACGCAGTTAGCCGCTCTGAACGAGCGGTTCCAGGAGCGCAGGGAGCGCATCAGGCTGCTCGCGCACCGGGCCCGCGAGGCCGGCACCACCGAGATCCGCAGCCGCGAGGACATGGTCGCGCTGCTCTTCCCGCACAGCGTCTACAAGAGCTACCCGGAGAGCTTCCTGATCGAGGAGAAGTGGGACCGGCTCGGCAAGTGGCTGGGCACCGTCTCGCCCTACCCGATCAGCCCGATCGAGACCTCCGACATCACCGACATCGACGACTGGATCGGACGTCTGCAGGCCAAGGGCCACTACGTCTCCTGCTCCAGCGGCACGACGGGCAAGTCGGCGATGCTGCTCGCGTCGGAGCAGGACATGACCTGGTCGCGCGTCGACACGGTCAACGTGTTCTCCTGGGGCTCGGGAGTGAAGCCGGCGCGGGACCGACGGATGATCGGCGTGGGGGCGACCGCCGCCGTGCCGAAGAACATGGTCATCGCGGAGGCGCAGCAGGCGGCGTTCAGCGATCCCGCCAGGGAGCGTTTCAGCCTGCCGATCCCGCCGATCACGGTCGGGTCGCTGACCAAGATGGTCGTGCTCCGCAAGAAGATCGCCGACGGCACCGCGCTGCCCGGCGAGCTGGCCGACTTCGAGCGGACCTCCAGGGAGCGGCAGGAAGCCCTCGACAAGGCGATGATCACCGGCGCCGAGGCGCTCATCCGATACCGCGACGAGAAGCTCTACATCGCCGGCATGTGGAACTCGCTGTACCAGGCGGCCAGGATCGTGCGCGACATGGGCTATTCGGCGAAGGACTTCCACCCCGACAACTGCCTCTACGTCGGCGGCGGGCTCAAGCGCGCGCAGCTGCCGCCGGACTACCAGGAGTTCGTCCACGAGACGTTCAACATCCCGGCCAGCCGGGATTTCCAGAACTACTCGATGCAGGAACTCAACTCCGGCATGCCCAAGTGCCAGAAGGGCAACCGCTACCACGTGCCGCCGTGGATCGTTCCGTTCATCCTCGACGAGGCGGGCGAAACGCTGCTGCCGCACGAGAGCGGCGAGGTCGAGGGCCGGGCCGCCTTCTTCGACCTCTCGCTCGACGGACGCTGGGGCGGGATCATCACCGGCGACAAGATCTCGCTCGATCTGAGCCCCTGCGCGTGCGGCCAGAAGGGGCCCTCGGTGCGGAACAACATCACCCGTTACGCCGACCTCAAGGGCGGCGATGACAAGATCGGCTGTGCCGGTACCGTCGACGCGTACGTGCGAGGCCTTTCATGAGCGTCACCGACATTCGGCCCCAGTCCGCCGACGCGATCGTCTCCGCGCCGTTCTTCCTTCGCGGCGAGCTTTCCGAGGGCCGGGACGTCACGCACCGCTCGCGCGACCTGGGCGTCACCTTCGCCACGCCGCGGATCGCCATGGACAAGGCGGTGCACCCGCGCACCGAGGTGCCGCCGCTGCTGAACGTCCCGCTCAAGGAGATCATCGATTTCCTCGTCGAGACGGGCGAGCGGATCCGCGATCCCCGGAACACCTTCATGCAGGACTGCATCGATCGCATGGCCGGCACCCACGTGCTGCCCCGTGCGGTGCTGGAGGGGCAGGTCAAGGGCGCCGCCGCCTATCTCGACAAGCGCCTGCTCGAGACTGTGGTGGAGCAGAACTTCCCCGACCCCAGGGCCCTGGACGAATGGGTGCCCAAGCAGGACTTCACCGGCCGGAAGAGCTACATCCGCGCCTTCGCGCCCCGACTGATCCACGTGTTGCCGGGCAACTCGCCGGGCGTCGCGGTGAAGTCCATCGCCCAGGGCGCGTTGGTGAAGGCCGTCAACCTGTTCAAGATGTCCTCCAGCGACCCCTTCACCACGGTGGCGGTCCTGCGGACGATGGCGGACATCGACCCCGGCCACCCCATCGTGAGATCGATGTCGGCGGTCTACTGGCGCGGCGGCGACGACGCGGTGGAGCAGGTGCTCTATCGCCCGCAGTACTTCGACAAGATCGTGGCCTGGGGCGGCGGCGACGCGATCAACAACGTGATCAAGTACCTCGGGCCGGGCTTCCAGCTTGTCTCGTTCGACCCCAAGACGTCGGTCTCGATGGTCGGCAGGGAGGCCTTCGCCTCCGAGGAGGCGCTCGACGTCGCCACCGAGCTCGCCGCCGGCGACGTCATGATCCTCAACCAGGAGGCCTGCGTCGCCAGCCGTTTCGTCTTCGTCGAGGCGGACCAGGCCGACGCGGACCGCTTCAGCGAGCGGCTCCACGCGCGCATCGTCGAGAAGGCGGCCGCCTCGGGTGACGCCCGTCCGCTCGACGCCGACCTGCGCGAGCAGATCGACGTGCTGATGATGCTCGACGACGAGTTCGGCGTCTGGGGAAAGACCGACGGCCGGGGGCTGGTGATCCGTTCGGACGAGCCCGTGGACTTCCACCCGATCAACAAGACCGCGAACGTGGTCCGGGTGGACTCGCTCGACGAGGCGATGAGGTACGTCAACGTGGCAACCCAGACGGTCGGCTTCTATCCCTTCGCACGGATGGCCGACTACCGCGACCGGCTGGCCAGTGGCGGCGCGCAGCGCATCGTCCGGCTGGGCGAGGCGGGGCCGAGCACGATCGGCAACCCGCACGACGCCATGTACCCGCTGCACCGCTTCGTCCACTGGATGGCCCACGAGGACGGCGCCGGACCACAGTAGGAACACGTTCCCGCCACCGGTGACCGGCAGTCCCGGCCGGCAGGACAGCAGAAGCTCTCGGCCCACAATCCGATGCGGCTGTACTGGACCAAGGCATGATCAGCCTCTGCCGGCGAGGTTGATGGAGCGTAGTGCCAGTTCCGGTGCCGTCTTCTCGGCCCGCTCGGGAGGCTCGCCGCAGACGAGGACGGGAACGTCGCGGATGACGTCGATCCTCGCGGTCGCTGCCGCGGGTCCGGTCGGTCCACCCCAGGCCAGCTGCACGGTGGCCGACCGTCCCCCGGCGGCGATCTCGGTGCGTGCGGAGGTGAGCTGGTGGTCCAGCCAGGCCCAGCCGAACCGCTCGAACAGCTCCCGTTCGGCCACCTGGCCCCAGGTGTCCAGCGCGGTGTCACCGCGGTAGTGGCCCCGCAGCGGCGGCGGCCCGGACCGGCGCACGATCGCGTCGAGGGTCTCGGCGTCGAGGAACCCCCAGGCCCGCCCGTCCGGCAGTGTGAACCCGGTCGGCGCGAAGCGGTGTCCGCCGGTGTGGCTGCACCGGCGGACACGCACACCCGGCCAGGCCGTGGCCACGTCCAGCGCCAGGCGAGTCCCCAGCCGCGCGCAGCAGCGGTCCCGCGCGCCGTGCCCACACAGCAGCACCTCGGCGGGTGCGATCCGGCTCGTCGGGTCCGCCTGCGGCGCCTCGAGCAGCCGGGCGACCTCGTCGGCGATGCCTTCGGAGGGCACGAGGTGGTCGGTACCCACGAAACGGCCCGAGTCCACCCGGCGCCAGATCGTCACCCGCACGCCGCACCCGACGCTCGGTCCCGGCTGATCGCTGGCGACCGCGGAGCCCAGCGGGACGCCGGCCTTCCCGATCGGGTCGTTGAGGTCGTCCGCAGGGGGTCTGACCGCCAGCACCCTGGTTCGGCGAAGGTTACGCCGTTGGAGGTCGGCGAAGGCCGGTATCTCGCCGACGTCCCTGGGCCAGGGCGGTGACACCTCGATGAGCACGAGCGTGTCGCAGGTCAGCGCGGACCCGACCGGGTCGACGCCCTGCGCGTGCGTCCAGGGCGCACAACGGTAGGACAGTGCCGGGGACGTGGTACGGAGGCTCACGAAGGCCACCTTCCGCTATGACTGCGGACTGTTTCGGGCAACTGGTGGACGAGTGTCAGGCAGAGATCACGCCCGCCAGCTCGAGGATCTTCGCTGGGGGAAGGTACTGGTCGACCACCCGAGCTCCGAAGGGCAGCAGAGCGTCCGCCACGGCGTTGGTCAGCGTCGCCGGGGCTGCCAGCGCCCCGCCTTCGCCGACACCGTGGAAGTCGAAGTCGCCGAGGCCTGCGGAATCGATGTGTTCGATCTCGATGTGCGGGATCTCGGCAGCGGTCGGGAGCAGGTAGTCCATGAACGTGGCGGCGAGGAAGTTGCCGTCGGCGTCGTAGGCGGCGTTCTCGTACAGCACCTCGCCGATGCCCTGCGCGATACCGCCGCAGATCTGACCCTCGACGATCGCGGGGTTGACCACCCGTCCGCAGTCCTCGACAACGACGTAACGAAGTATCCGGACCTGCCCCGTGGCGATGTCTACCTCGACGGTGCAGACATGCGCGCCGCCCGACCAACCGCTGCTGGTGACGGCGGACCCGTCGAAGCGCTCCTGCGCCGTCAAGGACACGTCGGTGCCCGGCGGGAGGAACATGGGCGCCATCATCGCCAGCTTCGCCACGTCGGCCAGCGGGATCGCCTTGTCCGGCGCCCCCTTCGGTGTCACCATCCCGTCGACGATGTCGAGGTCGCCAGGATCGATCTGCAGCCGGTGGGCCGCGATGTCCAGCACCTTTTCCTTCAGCCGCCTGGTCGTCACGATCACGGCACCCGTCGCCCACGTGCCGGCCCGGCTGCCGCCGGTGCCGATGAGGTTGAACGGGGTCTGACGGGTGTCGCCGTGGACCACCCGCACGTGGTCGAGCGGAATACCCATCTGGTCGGCCGCGACCTGGGCGAGCGTCGTCTCGTGGCCCTGGCCGTGCGGGGCCTGACCGGTGGTCACGAGGAGATGACCGTCGGCCTGGAGCGCCGCCTTCGCCTGTTCGCCGCCGAAGGGCGCACCTTTGCCGCGCAGCTCCGGCGGCCCGGGCGCTGCTTCCATGAAGATGGCGAACCCGATGCCGAGGTAGCGGCCCGCGGCACGGGCGGCTACCTGCTCCTTGCGGAACCCGTCGTAATCGACGAGGTCCAGGGCCTGCTCGAGGGAGCGGCGCGAGGTGATGCCCTCGAGGCCGCGGCCTGTGATGATCTGGTCGCCGGGCTCGCCGGCCACCAGGTTCCGGCGCCGGATGTCGGCGGGGTCGAGCCCCAGCTCGTGGGCCGCGATGTCAAGCAGCCGTTCCCGCGTCCACACCTCCATCTCCCACGGGCCCCGGTAGGCGACGTACGTAGCCTTGTTGCTGGCGACGACGGCGCTTTCATATTTGTAGGCTTTGATGTGGTATGGGCCGGGCAGCGACGTACAGATCATCTCAGGGTAGATCGTGCAGCTGAACGGCACCGCCGGGTAGGCGCCGCCATCCAGGACGAGCTTCACCTTCAACCCGAGCAGCGTGCCGTCGGCCTTCAGCGCGAGTTCCGCGTCGATCTTCTCTTCTCGGGCGTGGCCGGACGCGAGAAGGTGCTCGTTGCGGTCCTCCACCCATTTGACCGGACGGCCGAGCCGCTTACTGGCCAGCGCGATGCAGAAGTCCTCGCGCCCCACCACACCCTTGAGGCCGAAGCCACCACCCACGTCACCCGCAAGCACCCGCAGCCGTTCCAAGGGATGGTCGAGAGCCTGGGCCAGTGCCTGACGCAGGCCGTGCGGGGTCTGGGTCGATGCGATGAAGGTCAGCTCCCCCGAGGCCGGGTCGTAGTCGGCGATCCCGCCCCTCGTTTCCAGGGGGACGTTGGCGACACGGTGTTGGCGCAAGGTCGCCCGCACCACCTGGTCGGCCTCGGCGAAGGCGGCATCGATGTCACCCAGGGTGACGGGCGGGCTCGTCGCCACGATGTTGTCGCCGAGTTCGTCGAAGATGGCCGGTGATGCGGGGTCGAGGGCGGTCTCGTAACCGGTCACCGCCGGAAGCGGCTCGTAGTCGATGTCGACCAGCTCGCACGCGTCCTCGGCTATGTACCGGCTGTCGGCCACGACCATCACGAGCGGATCGCCGACGAACCTCGCCTTGTCCGTGGGCAAAGCACGGAACGTCGGCCATTTCGGTCCATTGCGCAATCCCGTGAGGGGATTGCAGCCTGCTGCCAGGTCGGCGCCGGTGAACACCGCCACGACGCCGGGCACCGCTCGCGCCGCCGAGGTGTCGATGCTGTTGATCCGAGCGTGGGCCATGGGGCTGCGCACGAAAGCGACATGGAGCATGCGCGGCAACGTCACGTCGTCGACGAACTTTCCGCGGCCCGTCAACAACCGCGGGTCCTCGACTCTCGCCACCCGCTCGCCGACGAATCTCATCGGTACGACACCGGCTCAGGTACCGCCGCGCCACCGAACGCCGGCGCCGACCTTCCGCGTCGCTCCGCGAGTCCGCAGCCGGGGCCGGGGACCGGAACGGGTGAGCTCCGATCTTCACGTGCGCCTATGCATAAGAACCGTGACAAGGCTCGTGACCTCCTCCGCGCGATTAGCTATGGGGACTTGCTGGCGGCTTCGAACCGGACGTCGACGACACGCCGCCAGCCTTGGGAGGCATAGGTCGCGTCGATGATGGCCGCCGCCGCCGTCGCCGCCCGAGCGGGATCGCGGTCAGCCATCGCATCGACCATTTCGCGAACGAGCTTCGCCCGGAGGTTCCGCGTCTCCTCCGGAATCTGCTCGATGAGCTCGATTGAGGTGGCCCACTCAATCTTGAAGCGCACGACACGCATCAGTGCGATCAGCGTGCTGTTCCCGGACGCCAATGCCAGGTGCTCGTAAAGCTGCCCCTTCACCGTGCGGGTGTCCTCGGGCCGCCGCTCCCGGAACGCTCGGTCACCCTCGTCGAGGAGCCGACGGAACGTCTCGAGGTGCTCGGGGGTGCACCGCATCGCCGCCTGCGCCGCGGCCAGCGGCTCCAGGACCGCCCGCACATCGAGCAGGTCATGGGCGGCCTCGGCGTCCAGGGTGGCGACGAAGGTGCCGCCATAGCGTTCGGACCGGACGAATCCCTCGGACGCCAGCGCCCGCAGCGCCTCCCGCATCGGGATCCGTGACACACCGAACTCGGCGGCGAGCCACTCCTCCTTAAGACGCTGGCCGGGCGCGAACTGGCCGCGGATGATCCGTCCACGGATGGTATCGACGAGTGCCTGCACGTTGCCGCGAGCGGGCGAACCCTGGGTCGGCGTCGGCTGTGTCACCGCCCTTATTCTGCCCTACCGGAATGTTGATCAAGGAGTTCGAACCGCAGCCCGTTGTGCAGATGGTAGGTGAACCTTTTCGGGGTCTTCCCGTCCGCGCCGACACCATGGATCTCGATCGGGCACGGCCCGGCCAGCCGGCCGCTGTCCGCCGCCAGGTCGCCCGTGTAGTAGGCGAGGTGGTGCAGGAGCATGCCGCTCTCGACAAGCGCCCACGGTGAGTCCGGAATCGTCTGGATCAATTCCAGGCGCGGGTACTGCGCCGTGACGGCAATCCTGAGCTGGACGTCGCGGGTGCCGTGCTCGTCGTCGCGCATCACCAGCGTGGGCTCGAAGATCCCCATCCACTCCAGGCCGAGCTGGGTGGACAGCGCCGCCATCGCCGGCTCGAGCTCCGGCACCACGAGGCCGACGTGGTCGAGGTTCGGGTCGATCACGCGAGGTTGAACACCCGCACGGCGTTCCCCGCGAGGATGGCGTGCTTGCGGTCGTCGTCGAGGCCTGGGGTCAGCTCGGCGATGTACTGCTGGGTCTTCGGGAACAGCGTCCCGCTGTGCGGGTAGTCGATGGAGAACATGGCGGCCGACGCCACGAGCGGGTCGCGCTTGGCGTCTTCGAAGCCGACGAAGTCGTCGAGCACACTGACGAAAAGGTTCTTGCCGATGAACTCGTGGGGCGGGGTGTGCAGCGGCGGGTTGGCCCAGTGCTTCTGGCGCTCGAACTCCTGGTCCATCATCAGGGCCCAGAACCGCAGCCACCCGAAGTTGACCTCGGCGTCGACGAACTTCAGGCCGGGGTGCCGTTCGAACACACCGGTGAAGGTCAGCTGGGAGAACGGCGCGACGCCGGTGAAGAACCGCTGGACGATACCGGCGAGGTTGACACCCGCGGCGGCCTCCGGCCTCGGGGTGGCCTGCCCCGCCGGTTCCTTCCCGCCCATGGTGCGGTGGATGCACAGCGTCACCGGCGCCTGCTCGGCCGCCGTCCAGAGCGGCTCGTAGTAGCTGTCGTAGTACGGACGCTCACTCCAGTAGGGGAGGAAGGCTCCCTTGGCACCCTTGGCAGCCACCCGCTCGAGTTCGGCGAGCAGGACGTCCATGCCGTCGTCGACCGGCAGGAGCGGCAGACCGATGAGCCGCCGCGGGTTGACGGCGCAGAACTCGTCGAGCAGCCAGTCGTTGTAGGCCCGCAGGATGGCGAGGGCGAAGGGTCGATCGTCGAGCGTGTACGACGTGAGAGAGGCCATCGGGTAGATGGTGGCGGCGTCCACGCCGTCGGCGTCCATGTCCTTCAGGTGGGCGGCGCCGTCGTAGTTGCCCGGGAGGATCTCATCGACGGTCAGGCCGCTGGCCTTGTAGTCCTCGAACGGGCGGCCGGCTACGGCGTTCAGCCCGAACGTCTTGCCCGGCGGCTTGCCGTCGAAGCTCCAGCCGTCACCACCGTCCGCGCCGCGCAGGATGCGCGGCGCCCGGTCCCGGTACTCCTTGGGTAGGTAGGTGGTGAACGTGTGCGGCGCCTCGATGATGTGGTTGTCCGCCGAGATGACCTTGTAATCCATGGTGCGTTCCCCTCTCAGATGATGGCGCCCTGCTCCTTGAGGGCGGTGATGTCGTCCCACGAGTAGCCACACGCCAGGAGGACCTCCTCGGTGTGCTGGCCGTGCTCGGGCGCCCGCCGCATCGCGGTGAGCGGCTGCCCGTCGAACTGCGCCGGCGATGCCACGAACGACAGCGGCGGCCCGGGATCCTCCCCCGGGACGAGGTAGCCGTTGGCGAGCACCTGCGGATCACGCACGACCTCGGCGGGTGTCTGGAGCACGTCCCACACCCCGGTGAACGTGGCCAGCGCTTCGCGCCACTCGTTCACGGTGCGGGACGCGAACACCTCCTCAAGCAGGCCGATCAGCTCGGTGTTGTGGGTCATGCGGGCGTGGAAGTCCACAAAACGCGGGTCGTCGGCCAGTTCCGGTCGGCCGATGTGCTCGCAGAAGCCGCGCCAGTGCGGGTCTGGCTGGATGACGACCATCGACAGCCAGCGGCCGTCCTTCGTCTGATAGCTGTTCGACAACGGATTGCGGACCGTCCGACGGTCGGCCCGTTGCATCAGCGGGCCCTCCGGCCCGGCGTTGGCCTCCGTCATCAGGACGGTGGCGTTCATCCACATGCCGCCGGCGAGCAGCGAGATGTCGACCTCCGACGGGACGCCCGTGCTCGCCCGCTTGAACAGGGCGGCGGCGACGGCGCCGGCGCCGCCGAGCCCCCCGACGCAGTCGCCGATGCCGCCCGGCGGATGGGTCGGTTGGCGGGCGTCCGGCGGGGTGAGGAACTGGGCGATGCCGACGCGGGCCCACGCGACCGCGGCGTCGAAGCCGGGGGTCTCGGCATCCGGGCCACGAGGCCCGTAGCCGCTGGCCCGCACGTAGATGATCGAGGGATTGGCCGCCCGGATGTCGGCGATCTCGACGCCGAGCCGCCCCCGCGGATCGGGCAGCAGGTTGGTGATGAACACGTCGGCGTCCGCGACCAGGCGTAACAGCACCTCGTGGCCAGCGGGCGTCGACAGGTCGACGGCCGCGCTGCGCTTGCCCCGGTTGGCCAGCTCGATCGTCGGATTCACCGGGCCGGTGTGGAAGAACCCCCGATAAGGATCACCGCCGTTCCGCGTCGGCTCGATCTTGATGACGTCGGCGCCCCAGTCAGCGAGGATCGCCCCACACGACGGCGCGAACAGCCACGCCGCCACCTCGACCACCTTCACGCCCGCCAGCAGGTCGTACCTGAGCTGATCCGGCACGGGCTCGTCCTCCCGTCTTCGGTGTCGCCCCATCCGGTCTTCGGCATGAGACTTGTATACAACATTACCCCAGCAGTTGTATACACCTGGGACGACGTCCGGTCGCTTCCTCACGCCTGGCCCCGTTCCGTCCCGACTTCCCGAGGACGCTCCAGACGTCACTCGGCCGCCGCGAAAGGTCACGACGGTGCGGCGAAAACTCCCCACCGGCCCGTCGTCTCATCGCCGCCTGGGCAGCGGCCCGTCAGGTCCGCACACACCACGCCAGAGAGGAAGACGAGATGGCGACAACGACGGCTCCGGACGTACGACCGGTGACGCCGGTGGTGGGAGCGACCATCAGCGGTGTCGATCTCCGCGAGCCGCTCGGCCCGGACACGGTGCGGGCCATACGGCAGGCGCTGCACGGAAAGCCCTGTTCCTCAACGAGGCATGGACCACCCGCATCGTGGAGCTGCAGCCCGCCGAAAGCGCCCACCTGCTCGCGCTCCTGTTCGAGCACGTGAAATCGCCCGACTTCACCATGCGATACCGGTGGGCCCCCAACGACCTGGCGATCTGGGACAACCTCGCCGCCCAGCACTACGCCGTGCCCGACTACGACACCTCCCGGGTAATGCAGCGCGTCGTCCTCGCTGGCGATCGGCCGTACGGCCCCTCGCGCCGTATTTTGGTGTAGGTAGGGAGAGCAGCGACCGCTACTCCCTCAGTGGGCGTTGTGCCTGGAGTTCAATGAGCTGCCCGAACGGGAAGAAACCCAGACCGACGACATCGGTGTAGACGAAAACCTGGAGGACCTCGGTGGCGAGCGCTCGAAGCTCGATCGGAAAGGGCGGGTAGACGGTCACACGACCGGCGAGTTCGGCGGGAAGCTCGTGCTCGAGGCGGTGGATCACCGTCTCGAGCTCCTCGAAGCCCGGGTACCGCAACCCGAAATGCATGACATGGCCAGGTTTCGTCCGCGCCAGGTCGTACTGCTCGAGTGCGGCGCGGAGCTCGTCGTCGTCCTGCATCCGGCGCCCGAGGACGTCTTCGAACTGGTGTTGAGGTTCGCGGATCTCGGAGACGTACAGGACGTTGTTGAGCGAATCATGTTGGCTCGCTCCCCGGAAGACACCCAGGTACGCCGAACTCGACCCAAGCTCTCTTGTGATGTCTACGACGGTGCAATCCAGCGTCTCGAACAACGTGACCGCGAGCTGGCCATCTCCAGGCCGGTGCAGCAGCTCGACATGGTTAAGGAAGAGACCGTCGTGCTCGGTGAATGTCCCCATCGCTTGCGATCCTCTCACGTTTCTCGAATCATGCGGGAAGCAACCGACGGCCCCAGATGACCCGACGTCACGCGACGGCACCGCCATTGACACCGAACAGCTGCCCCGTGATGTAGCTGGCCTCCTCAGAGCACAGGTACAGGCAGGCAGCGGCGATGTCGTCGCCGGTGCCCAGCCGGCCGACGGGAATGCGGCTGGCGCCTCCGTCGCCCGTCGGATCACCGAGCTCCGCGCGGGCCTGGCGGAGCATCGGGGTATCGATGATGTGAGGCGCGATGGTGTTCGCCGTGATCCCCAGCTGCGCGTACTCGGAGGAAACCGCTCTCGTCAGCGCGACCACGCCGCCCTTCGACGCGACGTAATGCGCATGATTGGAGGTCATGATCTGGACAGCCGACGACGTGATCGTGACGATGCGGCCCCAGCCGGCCGCGACCATGTCGGGGATCGCCGCCTGCAGGCAGTGGAACGTGCCGGTGAGGTTCACCGCGAGGACACGTTCCCACGAGTCAAGGGGAATCTCGCCGAACGCCTCCCACCGCGAGATCGCCGCCGAGGTCACCATGATCTCGACTGGCCCGAGCTCGCCGCGTACCTGGGCCAGCGTCTCCTCGACCGCCGCACGGTCGGAGACGTCCACGGCACACGACATGGCCTGTGCGCCACGTCCCCTCAGATTCTCGGCCATCTGCTGCGCCGCGTCCCCGTTCACGTCGAGCACCGCCACGCGGTCCCCGCGCCGAGCAAGATGCTCGCAGATGGACGCCCCCATCCCCGATGCGCCACCTGTCACGACTGCCACTCGGCCCACGTACATCACCACTTCCTTGCACTTGGAAAATCCAGCCCTTGGAGGAACTCAACGCGTCAGCGCCGCGGCGGTGCGCGCCAGCTCCAGGAGATGGACACCGCCGGCGCCGCCGGTGATCTCGGGCACCTTCGCGGCAGGCTCGACGAGCAGGACGTCGCCCTTGACGAACTCCGTGTCGCCGACGGTCATCGAGCCGTCGAGGACGAGCGTGCCGCGCCAGTCGTCGACGGACCCGGACGGGAGCGTCGCGCCCGCCGCCAGCTTCCGGTCGAAGACGATCCCCCGCTCGGGATCACCCGGGTCGCCCAGGTCCCACCAGGCGTTGCCGTCGAGGTGACCCTTCTGCAGACCAGGCGTTGCGTCGACCGGAACGACCTGCCGGCTCCCGTTCTCCACCCGGGCCGGCGGCCGCGGGACGAAGTCGATCGCCTCGAGACCCTTGAGATACGCGAGGGTGGGATGGTCGCGGTACTCCTCGCCGTAGCCGCCGGGCGAGAGGATGTCACGGGCGAAGATCTCGAGCAGCTCGCAGCCCTTGGGACCGTTCAGCAGGAGCCCGTACTCGACGCCCGGCGCGGCGATGAGCACGTCGCCCCGCTTCATCCACCAGTCCCCCATCAGGACGCTGCCGTCCAGCACCACCACCGCGGTCCAGCAGTCGTGCCAGTGCAGCGGCCAGAGCTGGTTCGGCGCCATCCGAATGTCGGGCAGCATCATGCGCCAGGAGTCCTCGGGTCGCCCTAAGAACCACATCTGGGTCCACGTGCAGCCCCCGGGCTGATCCGAGTCCCGCACGATGCCGCCCGGGCCGTCCTTGCCGCCCGGCTCCAGCCGCGAACGCGTCACACCCGGCGCCACCTCGTCGGACGGCGCATCCTTAAAGACAGTCACTGGCATGTGGAACTCTCCCTCGTCGATGCGGTCTGAACTCTCGCTCCACCGTTGCGGGACGTGCCGGGCACCGGCGACCGGTCACCGGGGCGCCGTCAGGTGCGCCGCCTCCAGAGGAGCAGGAGGGCTACCAGCAGAACTGTTCCGGCGACCGAAGGGCCTACGCGCTTGAGAACCCCGCCACCGGCCGTCCCGAGCAGGTCGATCGGCTCGGCTGCCCGGTGGGAGGCGCCCTTTTGGCGGGAGTCGGCCGCCCGCACCCGCGGTGGGGTCGCGGGCGAGAACGGGATGCAGTCGTTTACGGGCGCGGGTGCGGGTGTCGCCCCGTTGACCGCGGACTTACCACCGGCCGTCTCACCCAGTACGGGCGCGGCGGCACCGGTGATCTCGCTGGCCAGGTTCGCCGCGAACTGGCCGATGAGGATGGCCGTGACGTCGGCGAGAGCGGCGCGGCCGAACTGGGCGGGTTTGCCAGTGATCGCGAGGTCCGTCTCGACGAGGACGTCGGTCGCGCCCCCGGTGTCCACGAGCCGGCAGGTGACGACCGCCTTGGCGGTTCCGCCGCCGCGGGTCTCCCGGCCACTGGCCTCGATGACCGCGACCTTGGCCGCCTCGTCCAGGGAAAGGAACGTCGCTGTGCCGCCGTAGGTGAGACCGATCGGCCCGAGCTTGACCTTGACCTTGCCGCTGAAGCTGTCGCCGTCACGCGAGGTGAGGGTCGCTCCGGGCACACAGGGCGCGACCCGCTCGATGTCGAGCAGGACCCGCCACGTGTCGTCGACAGGCACGGGGACACTGAAGGTGTTCTCCAGTTTCATCCGATCTCCTTCAAACTCGCGGTGCCATGAATCGATGCGGTCCCTGCGGAAACGGCGGTCGGCGTGCCACCATCCCGGCTGACCGCCATCCGCGCACCTACTCAGCGAGCTCCCGCACACCTACCCCGAGGTTTCGGCGCGTTCCTCGCGGCGCAGCCGCGCCGCAAGCCGGACGGCGTGCACAATGCCCTGGTAGCCGGTGCAGCGGCAGAGGTTTCCGCTCAGGCCGTCCCGGATCTGCTCGTCGGTCGGATCCGGCACATCCTCCAGGAAAGCCGTGACCGATATGACGAACCCGGGGGTGCAGAAACCGCACTGCAACCCATGTGTCTCCTGGAAGGCGCGCTGCACCAGGCTGAGCGATTCCG
The DNA here is from genome assembly GCF_949319125.1 of Frankia sp. Hr75.2. Taxonomy (NCBI): domain Bacteria; kingdom Bacillati; phylum Actinomycetota; class Actinomycetes; order Frankiales; family Frankiaceae; genus Frankia; species Frankia sp. Hr75.2. The sequence goes on from NZ_CASGGV010000188.1 coordinate 82,390, forward strand.
GATCGCCCGCCAGCCCCTCGACGCTGGTCACCTCGCTTCCGTCCGCCTGCACCCCGAACATCAGGCAGGACCGGACAGCCAGGCCGTCGAGCAGCACTGTGCACGACCCGCAGACCCCGTGCTCGCACCCCAGGTGGGTGCCGGTCAGCCCGAGGTCCTCCCGCAGCAGGTCGGCGAGAGTCTTGCGCGGCTCGACCCGGGCGCGACAGCGTTCGCCGTTCACGATCAGGTTCACATCCATCTCGGTCATGCGGCGCCTCCCGCCTCGGCCTGGGCCTGGCTCTGGCCTGGGTTCCGTTCCTGTCCCTGGGCCTCCGCGAGGGCCCGGCCAAGTGCTCGCGCAGTCATCTGAGCGCCGAGGTGGCGCCGGTAAGCGGCGGAGCCGTGGGCGTCCGAGGGCGGGTCGAGTGCCGCGACCGCGTCGCGCCCGATCGAGGCGAGGTCCACCTCGTGGGCGTCCGCACCGATCAGGGTCTGCTCGGCCAGCCGGGCCCGCACCGGAACGCTGCCCATCCCGATCAGCCCGACCGCCGCCCGTACGATGCGCCCGCCATCGACCTGCACCCCACACGCGGCACCGGCCAGCGCGAAGTCGCCGTGCCGACGCGCGAACTCCGCCACGGCGAAGCCGCAGCCACGCCCCCACACCGGAAGGTGCACCGCGGTCACCAGCTCGTCGGGCTCCAGCGCCGTCATGAAGATCGACACGAAGAAGTCGGCGGCCCGGATGCGCCGGCTCCCCCGGGTGCTGCGCACCTCGATCTCGGCGTCGAGCGCGACGGCGACCGCGGGCAGCTCCGCGGCCGAGTCGGCGTGGGCGAGCGAGCCGCCCACGGTGCCACGGTTGCGGATCTGGAAATGCCCGATGTGGGGCGCGGCACGGGCCAACAACGGCACCGAGTCTCGAATGAGCACGTCGGTCTCCAGAGCGCGGTGCCGCGTCAGCGCTCCCACCCGCAGCGTGCCGTTCGACCGGGTGGCGCCGGCAAGCGCCTCGATGCGGTTGACGTCGACGATGTGCTCGGGCCGCCCGAGCCGCATCGCCATCACCGGGACAAGGCTCTGGCCGCCGGCGAGGACCTTCGCCTCGTCTCCGAGCTCGGCCAGCAGGGCCACCGCCGCGTCAACAGACTCCGGCACGTGGTAGTCGAATGCAGCGGCTTTCAACGGCGGTTCTCCGTCTCGTCCAACCCGGCGGACGCCGGCTCGGCGTCCCCCTGGGGATCAGGGCCAGCGACACGGGAGTCCCGCCGTCGCACCGGTCGTCGATCATCCCGTGCTGGTAGGCGGATGCACGCGGCCGCCGGGTCGCGGTCGTCAGGCAAGGCGCGCCGACCAGCCGCCGTCGACCGCGATGATCACCCCGGTGACGAACGAGGCGCGGTCGGAGGCGAGGAACGCCGCCACCTCGGCCTGCTCACGCGCCTCCCCCGCCCGGTCGAGCGCCGCCTTCGCGCCCAGCGAGCGCATCGCGTTCGCCGGCGCCTCCCGGTTCTTCTCCGTGAGTGTGAACCCCGGCGCGATCACGTTGGCCCGGATACCCCGCGGCCCGTACTCGGTCGCGGTCGCCTTCTCCTCCCCGCTGATGTCCGCGGCGAGCACCCTGGCGCCCTCGCGCACGAACACCGCCGCCGAGGCCTTGCCGATACCCCGCCCCGCACCCGTGATCACGGCGACCTTGCCGTCGAGGATGCCCATCAGTCACCTTCGGCGATGCCGTGCTGAAGGAAGACGTGCCGGGCGACGTTCATGGCGTTGTGCCACCCCGACCCACCGTCGTAGATGCCGGCCTGGGTGATCGCCTCGCCGACCGCCTCGGGCGTGATCCCCAGGTTCAGTGCATTGTTGACGTGGATGTGCAGCTGGTCGTTCTGATACTGGACCTGCAGGACGCTCACGGTGATGAAGCTCCTGGTGCGCAGATCGAGCCCGGGCCGGCCCCACACCTCGCCGTAACCGTAGTCGGCGGTGATCCCGGCCAGTTCCTGCTCGAAGGCCAGCCGGCCTGGTTTGGCGGCCGGGAAGGGGCTGCCGGGCAGCGGCTCGAGCAGGGGGGCGTCGGGACCGAGGCCGATACGCCCGACGCCCAGGGCGGCGACCACCCGGTTCCTGGCCGCGCGCCGCTCCTCGTGGTCCATCGCGGGCTTCGGCTCCACCGGGGCACCCGAGCCCGCCGGCACCAGCCCCCGAGCGACGAACACCTCACCCGCGACACCGGCCGCGTTCTCCCAGGCCGGCAGGCCGCTGTACACACCGGCGTGCAGCAACGTCTCGTGGATCTCCTCCGGAGTGATCCCGATGTTCAGCGCGCTGTTGACGTACCGGTAGAGCTGGTCTTCCCGGCCCAGGGCCGTCAGGACGGCCACAGTGATGAAACTCCGCGTCCGGAGGTCGAGCCCCGGCCGGCCCCAGATCTCGTACTCGTACAACTGGGCGCCGTGGATCTCGGCCTCCACGGGTAAGGCATACGCCGGCCGCGCGGGCGCACCGCCCTGGCGGGATCGCAGCACCGGTGCGTCGGGCGCGGTACCGACCCGGTCGATGCCGAGCTCTCGGCGGACCCGTTCATAGGCCGCCTCGCGCTGCGCCTGGGTCATCATCCCGACGTACCTCCCTGGGTGAACGGAGCTTCGAATGGTTGGACCCCCGTGCCTGCGGACTCCCTTGTCTGGAGCACGGCGATCTCGGCGGTCGGCAGCACGTTCGCGATCCGCCACAGCCCGATCCAGCTCTGCGGGAAGACAGCGGCGTCGACGAGCGCGGCGTGTGCCTCCGGTTCGGGGTCGTCGCACGCGTCCGAGCAGACAATGACCTGGTAGCCGACGTCGAACGCCCACCTGGCGGTGGACAGGACGGTCCCCGCGGTCGCCACACCCGCGATGACGATCTGCCTGATCCCCGCTCGCTGCAGCAGGTCGTGCAGGCCGGTGGTGGCGAAAGCGCCGATGGTCGTCTTGCTCAGGACGGGCTCGCCGTCGATCGGCGCCAGCAACGGATGGATGTCGTCCACCATCGACTCCGGCACCACATGAAAGACCGGCACGCCGGCCCGCCGGGCCAAGGTCATCGCATGGGAGGCCCGCTCCGCGACGGCTGGGTCGTGGCTGAAGCGCTCGACGATGTACCCGGTGAAGTCCAGGGCGACGAACGCGGTCAGCTGCGTCGTCGGTGCGCTGGCGGCGGCCATCGACTCCCCCTTCACATTGCTTGTATACAACTTTCAGATCAGGTTGTATACAAGTTTGCGGAAATGCGCAAGGGGTGAACTGTCGGCCCGCCGGCGGCTCTGGGCGTCGGGCGGCGCGCGCCAAACAGTGGCGGGCCGAGGTTAGCCTGCCGATGGACGCAGTGGCGGGGACCCATCGGCCGTCTCCTCTTTCCAACGCGACCTAGGGCTGTGCTGGCAGGGGGCGTGTCCATCCGGTGTCAGGGCTCTCAAGCGCCGCATACGAAGGGTCATTCCGGTCGCGGGAGCCGAGACCGGGCCGCGACGGCCGCATCAGGCCGCTCGCCGGGACGACATGTGTCAGGTCGACAATCACAAGCCGGTGCGCGATCTTCCATTCGCCCTCGCGGCGTTCGAAGCGGTCGATGTACCGCCCGATCGCGAGGAGGACGCGGTCCTCACCTTCGGTCTCGATGCTCCGCCACACCGTGAAGTACGTCTCGCAACCCGCCGTCCTGTCATCGTGCAGCGTGATGAGCTGGTTCGTGACCTGGTTCATCGAGACCTTCGCCGAGCGCACGAGGTCGGCGACACCTCGGCCTACGGTTCTACCCGAGTAGCGCTGGTCGCCGTGATCGTCGATCGCATCAGGGTGGTACGCGGAGCTGATGAGGTCCGGATCGCAACGGTCCACACCGCGGCAGTACCGCATGGTCGCCTCGCGGATCGCCTGCTTGTCGAGCAGCTGCTGGATCGCCGCCTGCTCGGTACCCGCGATGTCCCTCATAGCGCAGCACCGTCCTCAGCGTGGTCAGGATGTTTTCTCGGCGGGCCGGTAGAAGCGATCCATGGGCTCATGGGAGGAGGCTCTCGCCGGCTCAGCGGTCGTTGGTGAAGAGAAATGCCTGGGCGAGCGGGCCGCCGCCGCCCGTGACGAGGCCGACCTCGGCGTCGGTGACCTGCCGAGTGCCGGCCTGGTTCCGTAACTGCAGGAAGGTCTCGTAGGCCAGACCGAAGCCGAGGTAGCGGCCCTCTGACAGTTGCCCACCGGAGGTGTTGAGTGGCAGCTCACCGTCACGGGCGATGCGGGTGCCGCCTTCGACGAACGGCCCGGACTCGCCGCGGCCGCAGAACCCGAGCGCCTCCAGCCAGTACAGGACGAAGATGCTGAAGCCGTCGTAGAGACCCGCGACGTCGACGTCGCCGGGCCGCAGCGAGGTACGTGACCACAGCTGCTCGGCGGCCTTCGTCGCGGCCATGACGTCAAGGTCCGGCCAGAACTCCCAGCTCGACGTCATCGGCCGCCCACCACCCAGCGCTTCGAAGAAGACGGGCCGGTCGACGTCACGGCGGTGGTCGGCGCGCGAGACGACGAAGGCGATCGACCCGTCCGCCGGGATGTCGCAGTCGAACAGACACAGCGGTTCGCTGATCATCCGTGCCGCGAGGTAGTCGTCGATCGTCATCGGGTCGCGGTAGACCGCGTCCGGGTTACCGGCGGCGTTCCGCCGGTCGTTCACGGCGACCCAGCCGAGCTGCTCCCGGGTGGTGCCGTAGCGGTCGAAATGGTGCTGGGCCCACAGGGCCGCGAACTGCACCGGCGAACCGACCCCGTAGGTGGCCTTCCACGGCGCGGCCCCGGGGTCGGCCATCACCGCCGGGCGGCGGCCGGTGCCCTGGCTGGTCGCCTCGCCGACGGTCCGGTAGACCAGCACGTGCCGGGCGAGACCGGCGGCCACCGCGTGGGCGGCGATCCCGAGGATTCCGATGACGTTGGCGCCGTCCCCGCAGCCCAGGATCCACGACAGGTCCAGGCGCAGGAGCGTGTGCAGCTCACCGACCCGGGGGCCGCCGAAGCCGTGCGGGGCGGCGTGGTCGGGCCAGGAGGTGAGCCCGTCGACGTCGCGCGGGGTCAGACCGGCATCAGCGATGGCCGCCAGACAGGCGTCCAGAGTCAGATCCATTGCGGACCGGTTCAGCCGCCGCCCGGACGGTGACCGCCCGATGCCGGAGACGATCGCCTGGCGCTCGACGTTCACGGGACCGGCGGAGTTCATACGACCGGCCGGAACATGGGTACGAACACGTCCCCTCGCTGTTCGAAGGTCACCTCGACCTCCATACCGGTGCTGACCGCCTCGACGTCGCAGTCGACCACATTGGTCAACAGGTGCAGGTCGGGCTGCTCGGCGAGCACCACCCGGGCCACGACATAGGGCGGCTCGTAGCCGGGCACCCACGGACGGCGCACCACCGTGTACGACTCGACCGTCCCGCGGCCCGAGACCCGCCGGGACGCGATCGACCGGGAATAACAACCGGGGCAGATCCGCGCCGGCGGATGGAACAGCCGTTCACACACGGTGCACCCGCTGATCAGGAGCTGCCCGGCGGCCCCGCCGCACCAGAAATCGCGACTGTCGTCGTCGACCACGGGTACGGGCCTGTCCTCACCGGTCACCCGACCGCCACCTGTATGAGGGTGCTCCATAGGTCAGCGCTCCTACTCGTCGACGACGTGCGGGAATGGGCCGGTCGGTACGGGCCGGCGGCGTCGCACGCCGTTCTTGCGCACGGTGACGTCGCCGGTTGCCTGCGCTCGGCAGGCGAGCCGGAGCCGGGTGAGGTCACGGCGGTGTGCGCCGGGAAGTCGGTGTTCGAGGGCGTCCTGTTCGTCGTCGTCGGGGGGTGTCAGGTGTTCGATGCCGCCGAGTACCTCGAGGTGGCAGACCGTGCAGGTGGCCTGGCCGTGGCAGACGGTGGGCCAGTGGTACCCGAGTCGCCACGCGGCCTCGATGATCGTCTCTCCGGGTTCGAGTTCGAGGTCGGCGCCGACGGGGTCGATGCGTACCACTGGCCCCCGGGGCCGTGCGCTCCGTTCTGCGGTCACGTGACCGCTCGGTCCCCGGAGGCGGCGTGTGCGGCGTGTTTCATGCCGATGTAGGAGAAGACGCAGCTGTTCCCGATGCTGGCGCCCGCACCGAGATAGGTGCGTCCCATCACCGAGGCGGTGCAGTTCCCGGCGGCGTAGAGGCCGGGGATCGGGTCGTGGTTGGTGTCGAGCACACGAGCATGTTCATCACACAGGAGACCGCCGCTGGTGCCGACGTCGCCTGGATAGAGTTCGACGGCGTAGAATGGTGCCTTCTCGACGGGCGCGAGCGACGGGTTCGGTTTGTTGCCGTAGTCGCCCTGGTACTTTTCATGAGCGCCTTCGCCGCGGTGGAAGTCGGGGTCGGTGCCCTGCTCCGCGAACGTGTTGAACCGGGCCACCGTGGTGGCCAGCCCCGCGGGGTCGATGCCGCACGCCCGCGCGAGCTCGTCGAGCGTGTCGGCTTTCTTCATGTAGCCGCTGGTGAGCCATTCCTCGGGGGTGTTGGGACGGAACGCGAACAGGTAGCGGGCGCGGTGGCGGGAGTCCATGACGAGCCAGCTCGGGATGGATTCACCGTCGACGTTGTGG
>NZ_CASGGV010000189.1:0-891 GCF_949319125.1 Frankia sp. Hr75.2
CCGTTGCACGAGAGCGCCGGATAGCGCCGCTCATGCCGCCTCACCTTTCGGTGAGGCACCCCGGGTCTGACCGGTCTTGGCCGTGCCCGGTTCCCGCTTCACAGCCACCCGCCGCCGCGCCGGTGGTGCTGGCGCGTTGGTCTTACGGTCGGCTCCACGGGCTGTTTTAACGTCGCCGATGTACTCGCGGTCGACGAGCCGAGCCAGGTTGACCGCCGCGTTCTCGTCGCGGTCGATCACCAGCCCGCAGGACGGGCAGGAGAAGGTGCGGTCCGACAGTGTCAGGCCTGGGTTTCGCCAGCCACAGCCGGAACAGGTCTTCGAGCTTGGGTACCAACGGTCCGCGACGTGCAGGTGCGCGCCATGCCAGCCGGGCACGTACACCTGCGTCCTGGTCTTCGGGTCGCGAACCCACCGGCCGCACTTGTACTCCAACTGGCGGCGCAGTTCGCCCATGCCGACGTCGGAGACCGCCTTCGCCAGGTTGTGGTTACGCACCATGCCGGCGACGTGCAGATCCTCGATGACCACCGTGTGGTGGGTCCGGGCGAGGTTGGTGGTGACCTTGTGTAGCCCGTCGCGCCGCTGGTTGGCGGTGTGGGCATGCTGTTTCGCCAGGTCGACACCGATCACACCACCAGTGGCCTGCCGGGCGGACGGCCCGTCGGGGATCTCCCGCTCGACCTGCACGGTGAACGACACGAACCAGCGGCCAGCCGTGCGGGACACGGCCGCGCCGAGGAGGCGGGCACGGCCGTCGCCGAGCAGAGCGGTGAGCGCGCCCATCGGCTCGTGGACCTTCACCCGGCCGATCCGGGGCAGTTTCACATGCCGGTCCCCGTCCGGACCGTAGGAGCCGGTGGTGTACCGGAACGAGTCACGGGCCTTCCC
>NZ_CASGGV010000190.1:0-880 GCF_949319125.1 Frankia sp. Hr75.2
CCGCCGTCACCGCGGCATGGCCGCGCACCCCCGTACGTGCGCGGCCGCGCAGCTCGATGTGCGCGACACCCGACCGGCGCCACACCCGCCGCGGCCGCCGAGACGGCCCAGCCAACTCACCGACAACCGTCTCAACGACCTTCCCCGACCACCGCGCGACCGCGGCCGGACGTAGCCAGGGCAGCGGCCTCACACGCCCGACCGCCCGTCCTTGGCGGGACCCGATGCCGGCCCGCTCGATGCCGGCCGTGGCAGCGCGGAGGACGCACCGCGGGTGTGCTGTGCGACATAGGTACCGGCAGCGATGGCCACGGCCACCGGCCACTCGACCAGCTCCGCTACCGCCAACACACCCAGCCCCACGTAGTAGACGGACTTACCCGGCGAGGGCACGCTGACCGGACCCAGCCGCCACCCGTCGCCGGCCAGCCGGCCCGGCACCTCGAACCGGGCGGTGAGGAACGGCAACCGGATCGTCGCGGCCCGCGCCGCCGGCCCCTCCACACCCTCCGACCCAGGCTTGGGCTGGTCATGATTGGTCTGGTGTGTGGCCCCTCGGCCCCTCGTGGTCGTGCTCCCGCGTCCCGCAGGCGGCGTCATGGCATCTCCTTCCCTCGGCACCCCACAGCGAATGGCAGAGCGTAACCGCGCTGCCGCTATTCGTGCACGGTCGGTGATGGGATGAGGCCGCTCCGAGTCGGAGCCGCACCCGCTGAGAGACCGGCACCGACGCGTCGGGCGGACCGGTGGCCTTGCCCGTGGCCCGGGGGCGCCCGGGTGCACCGGTGCCCAGGCCGTACAGTCGCCGTTCGCGGCATACGTTCCCCATGGACCGGAAGTCGCCGTCGCGTGAAGAACGTCCAGATCGTCTGTCGACGCA
>NZ_CASGGV010000191.1:0-880 GCF_949319125.1 Frankia sp. Hr75.2
TTAGAGCGTGTCTTGTGTGGCGGCTGCGGGTACATATCTGATCATGGATGTGATGGAGAGCAGCCTCGCCCTGCGGCTGGTCCCGGACGATCTGTGGGAGCTGGTGGAACCGCTGCTGCCCCGGTTCGAGACCCGCCACCAGGGTGGTGGGACCGCGCCGATCGAGGATCGGGCGGTGTTCACGGCGGTGGTCTACGTGCTGACGGCGGGGTGCGCCTGGCGGCATCTGCCCGCCGAGTTCGGGGTGTCGGTACCCACGGCGCACCGCCGGTTCCAGACCTGGACCCAGGCGGGGGTCTGGTCCCGGCTGCACCGGGCGGTCCTCGACGCCCACGGCGGGGCCGGGCAGGTCGACTGGTCGTCGGTGATCGTGGACGCGGCCAGCCTGCGGGCGAAAAGGGGGGATCTCTGACCGGTCCGAACCCGGTCGATCGTGGCAAAGCGGGTTCGAAGCTGCATGTTCTGACCGACGGGGCCGGGTTGCCGCTGGTCGTGGCGGTCTCGACGGCGAACCTGCATGACAGCCAGGTCCTCATCCCGCTGGTCGCGAGTATCCCGGCGATCCGTTCCCGGCGTGGGCCACGGCGGCGCCGGCCGGACAAGCTGCGGGCAGACAAGGCCTACGACCAGCCGGAGCTGCGTCGTTTCCTGCGTAGGCGTCGTATCGCGGTACGTATCGCCCGGTGCGGGGTGGAGAGCACCGAACGTCTCGGCCGGCACAGGTGGAAGATCGAACGAACGATCGCGTGGCTTGACGGCTACCGCCGGCTGACCGTCCGCTACGAACGCAACGGCCGTAACTTCCTCGGATTCCTCTGCCTGGCCGCCGCGATCACCTGCTGGAAGAAACTCCCACACCCCACCTGAGACACGCTCTTAG
>NZ_CASGGV010000192.1:0-879 GCF_949319125.1 Frankia sp. Hr75.2
TCAACACCCGCTCGGATTGCCGTTCGTTGATTTTCTGGAGTCCGACAGCGGCCTGGATATCGGTGTCGATACGGCTGAGGTCGCTGCGGTAGCGGGTGGTGAGGATCCGCCAGTTCTTCGTGTGGGCGACCCCCCATTCAGCGGCGACCCGGACGGATGCGAACTCGGTGTTGAGCTGTCTCTGCCAGCCGGCCAGCGGTATTCCCGGCTTCTTTTTCACCGGGGTGTGGAGGGCGGGTTCGCCTTCGTAGCCGAGGTCGGTCATGCAGCCACTGGAACGTCGCACCAGCTGCACCCAGCCGGCCTCGCGGAAGCAGTGCACGTCGTGCCAGCTGCCCGGGAAGGCACGGCTGGCCCCGAGGATCCGCCCGTGTAGGTCGACGGCGAGCTGGACGTTGACGCCGTGGCGGCGGTGCTTGCCAGACAGAAGATCTTTGCGGTGGTGCCAGGCGAACGTTGGGATCAGCGTTCCATCGATCAGGCAGACCAGGCCCTTCACCTGCCCGGACAGGGCTTTGGTGGTGGTGCCAAGAGCATCGGCGAGGAAAATGGCCATGATCTGGTGGTAGGTCCAGGCGGTGCTGATCCCGATCCCGAAGTCCTCGGCGAGCTCCTGGTAGGTGGCGTTGCGGCGTAGCCGGCACAGGGCCAGGCGCAGGGCGGAGACCAGGTCCAGATCGCGGGGACGGCCCTGGTGGCGGTGCCAGTCGGGGAAGTGCTGCTCGGCCATCGCGACGACGACGTCGGCAGCTTTCATGCTCAGACCGGGAAGTCGATACACTGGAAGCACCCTCTTCGTGGTCGACGTGTTTTCGACAAAACTCACGTTCCACGAAGAGGGCCTGTCATACCGGGGACGGGTGAAGATTCCCGAAACGT
>NZ_CASGGV010000193.1:0-875 GCF_949319125.1 Frankia sp. Hr75.2
AGAGCGTGTCTTGCGTGGCCGCCCCGGGTACATATCTGATCATGGACGTGTTGGAGAGCAGCCTCGCCGGGCGGCTGGTCCCGGACGAGTTGTGGGAGCTGGTGGAACCGCTGCTACCCCGGTTCGAGGGTCGCTGGCAGGGTGGTGGGACTGCCCCGATCGAGGATCGGGCGGTGTTCACCGCGGTGGTCTACGTGCTGACCTCGGGGTGTGCCTGGCGGCATCTGCCGGCCGAGTTCGGGGTGTCGGTGCCCACGGCGCACCGTCGGTTCCAGGCCTGGACCCGGGCGGGTGTCTGGCCCCGGCTGCATCGGAAGATCCTTGATCTGCACGGTGCGGCCGGGCAGGTCGACTGGTCGTCGGTGATCGTGGACGCGGCCAGTCTCCGCGCGAAAAAGGGGGAAGCCTGACCGGTCCGAACCCGGTCGATCGCGGCAAACCGGGCTCGAAAATCCATGTCCTGACCGACGCGGACGGGCTGCCGCTGGTCGTGGCGGTCTCCACGGCGAACCTGCACGACAGCGGGGCCTTCGTCCCACTGGTGGCCAGTATCCCGGCGATCCGTTCCCGCCGCGGGCCGCGGCGACGCCGACCGGACAAGCTGCGGGCGGACAAGGCCTACGACCAGCCGGAACTGCGGCGTTTCCTGCGCCGGCGTGGCATCGCGGTACGTATCGCCCGCCGAGGTGTGGACAGCGTCGAACGCCTTGGCCGGTACCGGTGGAAAGTCGAAAGAACGCTGGCCTGGCTGGGTGGGTACCGCCGGCTGACCGTCCGCTACGAACGCAACGGCCGGAACTTCCTCGGCTTCCTCTGCCTCGCCGCCGCGATCACCTGCTGGAAAAAACTCCCGCACTCGACGTGAGACACGCTCT
>NZ_CASGGV010000194.1:0-866 GCF_949319125.1 Frankia sp. Hr75.2
GTGTGCCACGAACACCGAGAGGGGCTTGATGTAGATAAAGCTTTCTTGAGGTGATGCTGCGCGAGAGATGAAGGTAGGCCCTTCGGAGCCGCCCTGCGGGGGGAGGCTCCAAACCGCCACCTGCTGCGTTGGCTGAAGACCGTCGTGGTGAGCGAGGTGGAAAAGGCGTCCTGGAGGCGTCAGGTGGGGACCAGGAAGACGGTGCGCAGTCCCGGTGACGGGATCGCCGTGGACGTGCCGTTATGCAGATGGTGGCATCAAAACCGGGGTTTTGCTCTGAGTCCCGGGATGAGCCTGGCGGATGCCCGTTTACTGGCCAGGCGGTGCCCGGCATGGAGGCGACGTGATCCTGTTCTGCTGCTCTCGCGCGGAACGTGGGAAGGCGTGTCCTGATACTCCCCGCCTTGTTATTGGCGGGGGAGAGGGAGCCTGCCAAGCAGGATGAATCTGTGAGGTAGTGAGTACCGATGCGGGACGCGCCGGCGGACCGGCTTGTAGTAGCGGTGAAGCTCCTGCTGGGCGCGGTGGGGGCGGAGCGAAGGGGCTGGGTTGTCCGTGGCCTTGTTGTGGAGTCAACCGGGAAGACCGGGAGGAGCTCGATGGACAGGCTGAAGCCATCAGGGAAACCGTTCGAGATCTCGAGGTGGGAGGTGTGGGAAGCCTGGAAGCAGGTGAGGGAGAACCAGGGTGCCGCGGGGGTGGATGGCTGCACGGTAGCGGACTTCGAAACCGACCTGAAGAACAATCTGTACAAGGTCTGGAACCGGATTTCCTCGGGTAGCTATTTCCCGCCCCCGGTGATGGCGGTGGAGATCCCGAAGCCGCATGGTGCGGGGACGAGGGTGCTCGGGGTGCCGACGGTCACT
>NZ_CASGGV010000195.1:0-856 GCF_949319125.1 Frankia sp. Hr75.2
GAAGCGGGATCACTCCAGACGTCACATATCAGGTAGGACTAGGAATAGTCGAGTAGGGCCGCCTGGGTGCTGTCATGAGTGTAGGCGTTGATGGTGGCGGTGAGGTCTCGTGCTTGCGGGGAGCGATGGTAGGCGGGATCTGTGCGGAGTGCTGTAGAGAGCCGATGTGCGCCTGCGCGGATCGGTAGGACGCGATGTTGTGGGGGGATGGCGAGCAGGGGCTGAAGCGCCTGGCGGGCTCCGTCGAGTTCGTGTTGCCGGATGTGGGCGAGGGCAAGATCGGCGCGGGCGATCGCGTGAGAGTTGTGAGAGCGGTCGGCGTAGGGGGCGTTGGTATAGGCGGTGACGGCGTCGACTGCGGCTCGCTCAGCTTCGGCAAGGTTGGGTAGCCATGCGGCGGTGCCGGCGATGATGCCGAGTTGTTCAGGATGAGATAGACGCATGAGTCCGCCGATCTCGTCGAGATCGTCGGTGCGTATCCGCTCTCGGATGTGGTGACTGGTGGCTAGGGCGGCGCGGGCGTGGTCGACATCGCCGATCGCGGCATAGGCGCGGGCTTGCTGGACGGAGGGAAGCGCGGCGATGGAGCCGTGGACGTGGTCGGCGTGCTGCTGGGCGTGTTCGGTGTAGCGGATGGAGTCGGTGTAGCGAGCCATCCAATAGGCGGTGGCGGCCTGCTCGGTTCCGACGATGACGTGCAGGCCGGGGTGTCCGGCTCGCTCGGCGCATAGCAGGGCGGTGCGTTCGTACATAAGGGCACGTTCGGTGTGGCCAAGGTCGCGGGCGGCGTGGACAAGCATGGCGCACACCAGCCCGCCGAGTAGGTAGAGGTCCCGGGCCTGGGTCGGGTCAGTGG
>NZ_CASGGV010000196.1:0-847 GCF_949319125.1 Frankia sp. Hr75.2
GAGCGAGTCGACCATCCGGGAAGTTCTCACCAACGTCGACGCAGACCTGCTCGACCTGGTCACCTGCGCCTGGATCCACGAATGCGCGACCCGCGACCAGGCCGGCGACCTCGTGATCGCGCTGGACGGCAAGGTCCTGCGCGGCGCCTGGACCGACGAGAACAAGCAGGTCAAGCTGTTCGCCGCCATGACCCACACCGGGGGCGCGGTCGTCGCGCAGACCCTGGTCCCCGACGACACCAACGAGATCACCCAGGTCGACAACCTCGTGAAGAACCTCCGCCACACCCGCGGGCGGACGATCGCCACAGCGGACGCAGCCCACACTCAGTTCAGGACCGCCATCCTGCTGAGAAAACGCGGGATCGACTACGTCCTAACCGTCAAGGGAAACCAGCCGAAACTCCATCAGGACATTTTCAGGCGCTGCCTCCCGTTACTCCAGGAAACCCCCGGACACGAGGAAGAAGAACGATCGCACGGCCGCGTCAGGCGATGGGCCGTCTGGACCACCGACGCCTCCGGCATCCGCTTCCCGTTCGCCCGCACCATCGCCGTCATCCGCCGCGAGGAGTTCGACCTTGAAGGAAACAGGATCACAAAGGAATACGCCTTCATCGTCAGCAGCCTGCGCGGGGAACGCGCCACCCCGGCAGCCATCCACACCCACGTCCGCCTGCACTGGGGAATCGAGAACCGCCTCCACTACATCCGCGACACCGCCTGGCGCGAGGACGCCTGCCACGCCTCCCGAGGAAATGGGCCCAGAAACCTCGCCACCATCCGCAACCTCGCGCTGAGTCTCCTCCGCCTCCACGGGGTCCGAAAGGTCAAGGAAACCCTCGAG
>NZ_CASGGV010000197.1:0-844 GCF_949319125.1 Frankia sp. Hr75.2
CTGGATGTTTACGTGGTTTCGATGAGGATAAGTCGGTTATGTTGGCGGCGGTTTTTGTTCCTTTCGCGTGGTAGAGGCATATCCATGCACGCCAGGACCCTGATCACGATGGTTGTTGGGGGCGGGTATACGGGCAGGTGTCCGTCTGGTTTACCGATGCGGTGAAATTCCCTCTCCCACCGCGGTGATGCCGCGTCCGGTCTGCTGGTTTACGGCCGCGCGGGCCAGGTAGGCCCATCCGTTATGAGCCCACGCAAGCCCTATCCCAGTGACCTGTCCGACGCCCGCTGGGAGCTGATCGCCCCCACCCTGCGCGCCTGGCAGAAAGCCCGGCTCGACCGCCGGCCCACCGGTCGGCCCGCCCAGGTCGACCTCCGCGACATCTTCAACGCGATTCTCTACCTCAACCGGACCGGTGTCTCCTGGAGATACCTGCCCCACGACTTCCCCCCGCACGGCACCGTCTACTTCTACTACGCCGCCTGGCGCGACGACGGCATCTTCACCCAGCTCGGCTACACCCTGACCGGCCTGGCCCGCGTCACCGACGGTCGCGCAGCGGAGCCGACCGCGTGCATCCTGGACACCCAGACCGTCAAGACCTCCACCGACGTTCCCCTTGCCAGCCAGGGCACCGACGCCGGCAAGAAGATCGTCGGCCGGAAGCGGGGCGTGGTCACCGACACCCTCGGCCTGCTGCTCGCCGTGACCGTGACCGCCGCTCATCTTTCGGACAACACCCTGGGAACACGCCTGCTCAACCAGACGAAGGAAACCTGGAACACGATATCCAAGACCTGGGTCGACAAAGGTTTCAAGAACACCGTGGTCGAGCACGGCGCCG
>NZ_CASGGV010000198.1:0-840 GCF_949319125.1 Frankia sp. Hr75.2
TGTGGGGTGCCAGAAGTGCGCCTGGGCCTGTGACCTGCGGTGAGGTGGCCGTACGGGGCCGGCGGCATGATGGGCAGTTGTGTCCATCCGCCTGCTCTATCTGATCTTCCTTCGGGTGTGCGGCTGGCTGATCCTCCTCGGTCGTTCGTCGGCGTCGAAGGACATCGAGCTGCTCGTGTTGCGGCACGAGGTCTCGGTGCTGCGCCGTACCCAGCCCAAGCCCCGGTGGGACTGGGCGGACCGGGCGGTCCTCGCCGCACTCATCCGGCTCCTGCCCACGATGCTGCGAGCGCACCGGCTGGTCACCCCGGGGACCGTCCTCCGGTGGCACCGCCGTCTGATCACACGGAAATGGACCCACCCGCAGCGGACGGGACGACCACCGGTCAGCCCGGAGATCGCCGCACTGATCGAGCGGCTCGCGACCGAGAACCCGACATGGGGCTACCAGCGAATCCAGGGCGAGCTCCTCAAACTCGGCCACCAAGTCAGCGCGTCCACGATCCGCCGGGTCCTGACGTCCCTGGGTCTCCCACCGGCGCCCAGGCGGCAGACCGACACGACCTGGCGGCAGTTCCTACGCACGCAGGCCTCGACCATGCTGGCCGTCGACTTCTTCCACGTGGACTGCGCCGTGACCCTGCGGCGCCTGTACTGCTTCTTCGTCCTGGAGGTCGGCTCCCGCACCGTCCACATCCTCGGAGTCACCGCCCACCCGGACGGACCGTGGACCACCCAACAAGCCCGGAACCTCCTCATGGATCTCGGTGACCGGGCTGCCGACTTCCAGTTCCTGGTCCGTGACCGGGCCGGACAGTTCACCGCGTCCTTCGACGCGAT
>NZ_CASGGV010000199.1:0-87367 GCF_949319125.1 Frankia sp. Hr75.2
TGCGCGGATCGACGAGACTCGCGAGAGATGCCCGAGAGCGGCCGCGCGTACCTCACAAGAGAATGTCTGCGGAGCACCTGATTTTGATCACCAGTTCGGCTTTGATGATCACTTAACGCGCTGAGCTGGAGTGATAGGTGTGCGGTGGGCTGTTCTGGCCGGACTACGAGCCGAAGAAGGCCCGCGTCGAGCATCTCTACGCCATCGCCGACGGCCAGGTCACCCCCGAGACTGGCGAGCCGATCGTGATCTTCTGCATGGACGAGTTCGGCCCGCTCAACCTCCAACCCCGCCCCGGACGACAGGTCAACGAGGCTTGACGTCCGATCATCCCTACCCATTCGCTCCAGCTTCCTGCCCGGCCCGCCATGCCGACCAAAGCGCGGCATACACCCCGCCGGCGGCGATCAGCTCTGTATGGGTTCCTCGCTCGGCGATACGGCCGTGCTCCATCACCACGACCAGATCGCAGGCGGCGGCTTGCGAGAGCCGGTGCGCGATCACCAGTCCAGTGCGTCCGGTCAGCGCAGCGTCGGCGGCGCGGTCGAGCAGTCCGGCGTACGCGGAACCTGCCTCGGCGGTGGCCTCGTCGAAGATCGCCAGTTCCGGGTCGGCCAGCACCAGGCGAGTGAGCGCCACCTGTTGTGCCTGTGCGGCGGTCAGCTCGTACCCGCCACCACCGAGCACCGTGTCAAGGCCATCGGGCAGCAGGTCGAGCATCCCTACAGCCTGGGCCACTTCCAGCGCAGCCCCTACCTGACCGTCGGTGGCATCCGGTGCGGCGAGGGTGAGGTTGTCTCGCAATGTCCCCGCGAACACGTGTACTTCCTGGGTGATCATCACCGTGCGCTCCGGTCGGGCCACGGTCCCGGCGTCGGGCTGGTGAATGCCGGCGACCACCGTGGCCAGCGTGGACTTGCCGGCACCCGACGAACCTACGACGGCGACACGCTGACCGGTGGGGATGTCGAGCGTGACATCGACGAGCACACGGGGGCCGACCCCGTAATGGAAGGAGACCTCGCGGAGGTGGACGCTGCTGCTCGTTGCGATGCCTGGCGCGTCCGCGACGGGGATGGTGGTGACTCCGACCATGCGGTTCAGCGACGCGAGGGCGGACTGGAGAGTGTCGATGACGAACAGCAGCTGATTGACCGGGTTCAGCAGGCGTAGCACGAGCAGCATGGCGGTGGTCGCGCCCCCGACAGTCGAGGCTCCGTGGTCGATGAGGACGAAGCCGACGACGAGCACGGCGGCCAGGCTCAGGCACTCGCCGAGGTTCAGGCGGGTGTTGAGCATGCTCTGCACGGTGCGCGCCCGCAACGCCTGCACCGATACGCCCCAGGAGGTGGTGGTCACGGCGCGGTGCCGCTGCTCGGCAAGCCTGAATCCGAGCACAGTGGCGTAGCCGCGCTGCGACTCCAGAATCTGCTGGGCACGCGCGCTCATCGCTGCACGCTCGGCCAGGTATACCCGCGGGCCTGTTCGCAGGTACCACCGCATGGAGAGCACGTAGACAGGCAGCACGACGGCAAGGGCGGCGGCGTAGGGCCATTCCACCGCGGCCAGCCCGCCCAGCGACATGACGATGGTGAAGGACGTAACGGTAAGCGCCGGGATCACCGCGGGGGCCGCATCGGCAACCGCGGTGACGTCGTCGCTGGACCGCGAGATCAGATCCCCGGTGCCGGCAGACTCGACGACATGCTGCGGCAGCGTCAGGGCACGGGAGACCAGCTCCTCCCGCAGCCCGGCGAGGACGGTGTGGTACATGCGAGTAGCCAGGACGATCGTCGCCGCCGTGCCAGCGGCACCGAGAATGGCCGAGACCGCCATGATCGCGATGACGGTCAGCACGGTACCGAGGTCGGCGGCGCCTTCCTGGACCCGATCGATGAGGAACCCGATCGCGACGGGTCCGATCAGGTCGATGGCGGTGCTTGCGATTCCCAGCACCACGAGGGCGGCCAGACTGCGTCGATGCTCACGGCTGAGCCGCCACACCTCCCGAGCGGTCTCACGTCCGCCCGCGACCGGCAGCGCGTGCTCTGTCGTCACGGATCCCCCGGTCACAGCGCCGCCTTTCCAAGCACCGGCATGTTGTCGAGGAGGTCGACGACACGGTCGCAGCAGCCAAGCAGGGCCGGGGACGAGGCGATCAGCAGGGTTGAGCGATCTGTACGGATACCGACCAGCCGCTTGGCGATGGTCTGCTCGGTCACCGAGTCGACGGCGGTGGTCGGGTCGTGCAGCACCAGCACCGGAGTATCGGTCGCGAAGGCTCGAGCGAGCGCAACCCGTTGACGCTGGCCACCGGACAGGCGGTTGCCGTTCTCACCGACGGGGGTGTCGAGATCGGCTGCGAAGTCCTCACAGGCAGCCGCCCACACTGCACTGTCCATTCGCTCGGGCAGGCAGGCGGTGACGGCGAGGTTGTCGCGGATGGTGCCGGTGAACAACGTTGCCCGATGAGGTGCGGCGGTGACCAGGGAACGGTACTCCGCTGGGGTCAGTTCGTGCGCCGGCCGGCCGTCGAGACGCACCTCAATGTCGTTGGCGGCCCACGGGTTCAGCAGCGCGTCAGCGATGCGGGCGGCAATCCGATCATCGGCGTGCACCCCCACCAGCTCACCGGGTTCTACCCGGATTGACGCACTGGGCACGCCGATATCCAGCACGCCGACATACGGCGCGGACACGTCCTGCACAGGCGGCGGCGTGCACCGCTGTCGTATCGCGTCATCGTGTCCGGATGCGGCGGTGCCTGCGTTCCTGAGCACGTCCATGATTCGCGCGGCTGAGGCGCGGGCGCCCGCGAGATTGGGGATGGAATAACTCGCGATCGCCTGCATCTGTGGCAGCAGCGCCTGGGTGAGGCCACCCGCGGCGATCAACTCGCCGACGCTCAGCTGCCCATTCACCGCGAACCAGCCCGCCAGCCCCGTCACCGCGGCGACGAACACGCCATTTACCGCACCGGAGCCCACAAGAAACCTGCCGAGTAGCCCGGCGTTGCGCCCGGCGCCGACCAGGGTCTCCCGGCTGGCCTGCCGGTATCGCCTGGTCGCCTCGGCCTCGGCGCGCACGCCCTTGATCACCCGGTATCCGGCGACCAGATCGGTAGCCCGTCCAACGGTGTCAGCGAGGAGATCCTGGTATTCGCGGGTGTCGCGGGAGAGACGTTCACTCAGGAGGCCCATCAACCAGACCGCCACGGGCGCGCCGAGCAGCACCATGACCCCAAGCGGCCAGTGCATCACCAGCAACGAGACAGCGATGAACATTATGGCGGCGATCCTCGAGATCGGCAGAACCACGAGCAGCCCAGCGTTGGCCAGGCGGAAGACGTCGTTGGTCATGGCCGAGACCACATTGTCCGCCGGCGCCCGCACCGCGCTGCCGTCGGAATGCAGCACTCTGGTCGAGAGTGTCGCGCGCAGTCGGTGCTGCAACAACTGGACCGCATACGTGTTGAGCCGATTCGTGAACCTGGCCGCCGCCGTCAGTGCGACGTACAAGGCCACCAGCACACCGAGCCAAAGCACCAGTTGCCCGGCATCCCTGGTCACGAGCGCCCGGTCGATCGCGAGCCCCATCACCACCGGGACAGCCGACTCGCCCACTTGCCACACGATCGCCAACAGCATCGCGGGGATCGTGATGCGTGGCAGCGAGAAGATGACGCGCGCCACGAACTGTCGGGGACGATCACCCTCCCTGACCTCGAATGACCGGACATCAGGAGGCTCAGGCGCAGCCTGTCCCAGCACCGGTAGCCACCGCGTCAGCGGTCCTCGCCCCAGCTCCATCGGATCGGTGCGCATCAACGGCCCTCCCGCACGCCTTCGCCACCGCGGTCACGGCCCAGCGGCACCACCTGAGGAGTGCCCGCTACCGGATCGGGCACCACCAGACAGCGCAAACCGAACACCTCTTCGACCAGCTCGGCCGTCACGATCTCCGACGGTGGCCCCTCGGCGACCACGGCGCCGTCCTTCATGGCGATCAAGTGCGTGGCGTAGCGAGCAGCATGATTCAGGTCGTGCAGCACGGCGACCAGGGTGTGGCCGACGTGGTGCAGGTCGGTGAACAGCTCCATCAGTTCGATCTGATGGGTGATGTCGAGGAAGGTGGTCGGCTCGTCCAGCAGCAGGATGCTGGTGTGCTGCGCGAGCGCCATCGCCACCCACACCCGCTGTCGCTGGCCTCCCGACAACTCGTCCACCAAGCGGCCCGACAGGTCGGTGACCGCGGTCTGGTCCATCGCCCTGACCACGGCCCGCTCGTCGGCCTCGGTCCACAGCCGGATGAACCCCTGATACGGATACCGGCCCCGAGCCACCAGGTCGGCTACGGTGATCCCGTCCGGGGCGATCGAGGTCTGCGGCAGCAGGCCGACCCGCCGCGCCACCTCCTTCGTCTTGTACGACTGGATAGCTACACCGTCGAGGACCACCTGACCCGCGGACGGCTTCAACAGCCGCGACAGGCCGCGCAGCAGAGTGGACTTCCCGCACGCGTTCGGGCCCACGATGACTGTGAACGACTCGTCCGGAATGGACACCGACAAGCCCTCGCTGATGATGCGCTTGTCGTAACCGATCGTCGCCGACTCCACGCGGAGGCGTGAGCCGCCGGGTGGCGGAGCAGGAGTGGGTACGTCTCTCGCCTCCGCAAGATCGGTGATGGTGTTGGTGTTCATAGGCGTCTCCTGGCTTCGGTGAAAAGCAGATACCCGAGGTACCCACCGCCGAGCATGACGGTGATGATCCCCACCGGCAGGGGAGTTGGGGCGACGTGCTGGGCGAGGTAGTCCGCCACCAGACACAGCAGCGCGCCGACGAAGGCGGCGGGTGCGAGGGTTATCCCCGCAGTGCGGACAAGGCGGTGTCCGATCTGCGGCGCGACCAGGGAGATGAACGCGATCGGCCCCGATGCAGCCGTGACAATCGCCGTCAACGCCACCCCCACCACGACCATGCCGAGGCGGGCGGGCGAGACCCGCACCCCTTGGGAGGCGGCGGTATCATCACCCAGCTCCATCTGCCGCATCGGCCGGCTCAACATCGCAGCCAACAGCAGAAGCACAGCGATGCACACACCGCCGATGGCCACCTGATCCCAGGACACCCCGTTGAGTGATCCGGCGCCCCACGCGGCGGCTGCAATCGCCTGTTCCAGGTCGGCTCTGAGTATCAACCAGGTGTTGAGCGAGCCGAGCATCGCCGAGACGCCGATGCCGACAATGATCAACCGGAACCCCTGCACCCCTCGCCGGTAGGCGAGCACGTACACGGCGATGGCGGTGGCCATCCCCCCTAGCAACGCCCCGCCTATCAACTGCACGTAGGTGCCGTTGATGAGGAGGATCACGATCAACGCGCCGGTGTAGGAGCCCTGGGAGAATCCGATGATGCTGGGGTCAGCGAGCGGGTTGCGCAACATCGACTGGAAGACCGCCCCGCTCACCCCCAACGCGGCACCGAACACCAGCGCCGCAACCACCCGGGGCGCCCGCCACTCGACCACGATGTCGTGGACCAGCCCGGTCTCCCCGCCGACCAGCGCGGAGACCACCTGCCCAGGGCTGAGCTGGTACGAGCCCGTCATCAGCGCGAGCACCGCCATGCAGGCGACCGCGACCGCGAGCACCGCGCAGACGATGACCGAGCGCCACTCGAGCCGGACCGCGATCCTCCATCGCCGCAGCACCAGCACCCGCCGCCCGAAGTCCAGCCGCCCCCCGGGAGCCCCACCTGTTGAGCGATGGCGCGTTAGTCCGGACCGAGAAGTAACGCCGATACTCATAGTCCGCTCGCCTTCTTCCGCCGCACCAGTGCGATGAGAACGGGGGCGCCGATGAAGGCGGTGACGATACCCACGGGGATCTCGCTGGGCCGCATGACGATTCGCCCGAGAACGTCGGAGGCCAGCAGCAGGCTCGGGGCGAGGAGGATGCTGTAGGCGAAGACCCAGCGCTGGTTCGGTCCGACGAACCAGCGGGCCACGTGCGGCACCATGAGCCCGACGAATCCGATGGGGCCCGCGATGGCGGTCGCGCCTCCAGCGAGCAGTGTGATCGCGATGATCGCGAGGACGCGGGTGCGGGCCAGACGGACGCCCTGGGCGGCGGCGATCTCGTCGCCGAGAGCCATCGCGTTGAGTGGACCCGACACCGCAAAGGCCAGAATGAGCGCCACGACGAAGAACGGCAGGACCGGCCACACCACGTCGAGGGGGCGACCCAGGATCGAACCGGCAGTCCACGACCGCATCGCATCGAACGCGTCCGGGTTGGTCAGCTGAAGTGCCGACCCGGCGCCATCGAGCACCGCGCTGACACAGACCCCGGCGAGCACCATGACTCCCGGCGACTGGCCGCGTCGGGTCGATCCCAGGAGCAAGACCATGATCGTGACGATCAGCGCCCCGGCGAACGCGAACCACATGTAGCCACTGATATCGCGGATTCCGAGCACGCCGACGGCCATGGTCACCGCGAAGGAGGAACCCGCGCCCACGCCGAGGATACCGGTGTCGGCCAGCGGATTGCGCGTCAATGCCTGGATCAACGCCCCCGCGACCCCCAACGCCATGCCTACGACGAGCCCGACGACCGTGCGCGGCAGACGGTAGTCGCGGATCGAGAACTGATCGATGTCGGCCGACGGATGAAACAGCGCATCCCATATCACCGACGGCGCAATCGCCTTCGAGCCAACCAACAGGCTCAGCACCAGCAGTACGAGCAGTGTCACCAGCACTGCGAGCAGACCGACGACGCGCAGTCGAGGTCCGGATGCCGCCGCGGCGGGCACCCGGACCTCGACGTCACTGGTCTGCGCCGTCATCCCGCCGTCGCGAGCGTCGCCAGCGCCTTGTCGAGTGAATCCAGGTACTGAGAGTAGGTTCGATAGCTTCTGGTGAAGCTGACATCGCCGAAGCAGTGGACACCCAGGGCCTTCCCGGATGTCACGGCGGGAAGGGCCTTCCACGCGTTCGAATCCGCCACGGGGACGAAACCTTCCGCGACCTGACCCTCAGCGTCCACGGGGTACAGGAGCACATCGTACTCAGACAGTTCGCCGATCTTCTCGAACGATCGCTCCTCGCCCCCTTCACCCAGATCGGGGATGTCGAGCGGAATGTCCGCGCGAGCTATCTCCGAGCACTGCGAGCCGTTGAGGGTGAACATTCCCGCGTCTTGCCAGGAACCTCTGTTGACTTCGCCGAACGTGGTGTCCTGGATGATCTTCGAGTACTTGCCCTGGAATCCGGCGAGTTTCTCTTCATACTCGGTCTTCTGCTCGTTGAGAGCATCCGTCAGCTCAGTGGCATCCGCGGTCACGGACAGACGGGTCTTCCAGTCCGAGCTGAATCCGAAGAAGATCGTCGGCGCGATCGATTCCAGTTGCGACTTCATCTGCTCGAAGTCGGAGTCAGGTGCGGAGAACAAGATGAGGTCGGGCTTGAGGCTGGCCAGCAGCTCGAGGTCGGCTTCGCTGGCGCCGGAGCCGAGGAGCTTGGCCGCGTTGTACGCGGCCTGCTGCTCCTCGGGCAACAGATCGAGCACGGAAGCGTCCACCTCCGTGACGCCCACTGGCTCGCCGCCGAGGTCGAGGAACGACACGGTTAGTCTCCCGAGCGTTGCAATCCGCTGCGGGTGCGCCGGGATCTCGACCGTGCCGTTGTCGGCCTCCACAGTGCGGGTCGCTCCGACCGCGTCACCTTGATCATTTTTGTCGTCGCTGCCGCACCCCGCGAGGAGGATCACGGTGCTCAGCAACGCGGCGACAAGGGCCGCGCTGCGGCGTCGTGGTCTGGTAAAGGTCATGGACGCGTTCTTCCTTCTGTTCTTCATTCGAGTGGGGGTGGTGTGCCCCGTTAAATCCGGACAGTCACTATTAAGGTGATCTAGGGTGATGGCGGTGTCGATGACGGTGAACGACCGCTGAACCAGCCCGGTGAGCTCGTCGCGGCGGGTCGCGGTCGCGGAGGCGAGACGGCCGCGCCATTCATAGGACCCGGAGCGAGAGACCTGCAGCCAGGCGCACATCTGGGTGATGGACGGTGCGGGTGCGGCGGTGTTCGTGGTGGTGCGGGCGGCGTACTCCGCATCGATGAACTCGAACGTGTCGCTCACCGATGATCCTTGGCGAAGTACGCCGCGGCTTTTTTCAGGAAGGCGTTCTCCATGGCCAGCTCACGGTTCCGCCGTTCGAGTTCGCGTATCCGTGCGTTGTCCGCGGCGGCCGGTGAGGGCGCTTCGCCGGCGTGGGCGCGCCGGTAGGCGGCGACCCAGACTCCGAGTTTTCCCTCGACGATGCCGAGTTCACGTGCGACGTCGGCGATCGGACGAGACGCCTCGATTACCATCTTTACCACCTCGTCCTTGAATTCAGGCGAGCATTTCCTGTGCTTCTGTGTCAACTATTGCATCTTCCGTGCTGCCCCTAATTCCAGTAGGGGCAGCTACCCGGAAGGAAGGGGGCACCTCAGGGTCAGTTGGTGTCGTTGCGGACGAGTTCGTAGACGGTGGTGCCCCAGCCGACGATGTGCGTCTCTGTGCGGGTGAGCCCTGACCGGGTGATCACGGTGTCCAGTTCCTCGGCGGTGCGTAGACCGGAGCCATGTACCGCGAGTCCGATCAGGTCGGCTTCGCCGTCATGTTCATCGAGGTCGTCGGTGTCGAAGACCTCCTCGACCAGCAGCACCCGCCCACCCGGGAGGAGGTTCTCGGACGCTCGGCGGAGAGCGTGGGCGGCGTCGGCGTCGGGTAGCGCCTTGAAAGCGCGGCTGATGAACACGACGTCCGATTCGGGGCTGGGCTCGAATACCGACTGCTCGACCACGCTGGCCCGTGCCCGCTGCTGCTCGTCGGGGATCGTGACGGGCAGGTCGCGGCGTAGCCAGTCGGCCTGGGCGGGCAGCGCGCAGATCGTGACCCGCAGATCAGGATGAGCGGCGACGAACTCGCGGGCCTGCACGCCCGCGCCACCGGAGTGGATCACCAGGTGCCGGACGCCAGTAAGCAGGTCGGATTTGGCGATCGACATAGCCAGCGCGTGCTGGAACTCGGCCAGACGTTCCAGGTAGCGGTCCTCGTAGTCCTGCTCGGCCCGCACCTCAGCAAAGGTCTGACCCGTGACGGAGGCGTAAGACGACCGGCCAGTGCGGATCGACTCGGTGAGTCCGTGGACGCCGAGCATCTCCCGGCCTCCCACCCCGGACGGGTGCAAGGAGTCCGCGACGAACTCGACGGTTAGGACTTCACCCACCGGCGTCAGACCGTAGCGGCCCGGTTCGGTCTCGGTCAGCACGTCCAGGGCATGGAGGTAGCGCAGCAGCTTGCCCAACGCCCGCTCGTCGGCATCCGCCCTGATGGCCAAGTCCGCCACGCTGCTGACACCACGCGAGATCAGCTCGGGAATGCCCAGCTCGACGGCGGTGCGGATCGCGATCGGCGGGACCAGTTCGGTCAGTTGATGGAGCTTCTCGAAGGGCGTGATCGACTTCTCGGGGTCGGGCACCGCTCCGTCGGCCTCTAGGGCAATGACCTCGCCACGACGCCAGTACCCGGTGAACTCGATGTCCTCCTTGGGCACACCCCGGTCCTCGACCAGATGGCGACGCAGATCCCGCACCGCCGAGCGCTCTCCCGCGAACCACGCGAACGGTCGACCGTCCCACCAGCCACTGTTCTTGACCGCGTCCACCAGAAGCGTGGTCGTGCCCGCCTCGGCGCCGCCGCGCACCAACCAGGTCACCTCAACCCGCGGCAGAGCCCTCAGCTCCAGCCGATGAGCGTCTTCGGCTACCTCGACGAACACCTGCGCCCGCGCGTCATCGGGCAACTCATCAAGCAGGCGGGCGATCGCGGGGATCGCCGTGTCGTCGCCGGCGACAAGAAGCCAGTCCGCGTCTTGCGGCAGCGCCCGCGATGCGCTCGGCCCGTGGAAGTGGATGCGGTCGCCGGGTTGGGTGCGGTACGCCCAGGTGCTGCCGACACCGATACCGTGCCTGACGAAGTCCACGTCCAGTTCTCCGGTCGCGGGGTTCCAGCGACGGACTGTGTAGCCCCTTGACAACGGCCGGGGGTCCCTCGGCAGCTCGAGGCCCTTCTCCTTCTGTACTGGCAGCACCGGCTCGGCCTGATCGGGGTAGCAGAACACCAACCGAATGTCATCGTCGAAGCCCGTCGAGTCGAACGCCGGCTGCGGGAAGCCGTTCGCCGAGGTGAACGCACGAAGTTGCTCGCCACTCAACGTGACCCGCCGCATCCCTGGCGTCAGGTCCACCACTCGAACCACCTCGACCTCTCGCAGGGTCAACGGGTGCACTGTGAGCCCACGTGAGGTCTTCGGCATGCTGAGGGAAGCCCCTTCCGATCGCGTCTAGGGTGAGACGGCCGCGCGCCACCAACGGCAGAGAGCCACTGATAAGGTACGGTAAACCTCACCTGCACTTGGGTACGCAGGTCGCCATATAGTTATGACATGATTGACTCGTCTCCACCGCCGATACCGGGAGCACGGATGGTTCCGGTGGAGCGCCCCAGTGACATGCTGATCTGGGTCCGCACCGGTCGCGCGCGGGTGCTTCTGGACGGCGGACCGGAGTTTTCTCTCGCCGGCGGCGAAGGCATCTGGATGCCTCAGAGCTACCGAAACCGCACTCTGACGATCACCGAGCCCGGCACGGTCGCTTTCCCGTACTGGCCCGACGCTAGCGTCGGGGCTTGGGCGCTGACCAGGCCGACGCGGTTCGACGTCCCCGATGACTGGCAGGACTGGCTGATCCAGTACTTCAACCTTCAGGTCACACCGTTCACCGGTCACGGGTATTCGCCTGACGGGGTAGCCGATCTCCTTCGTGGTCTCGGCACACGCCCAACCTCACCTCCGCGCGGCGGGGCCACCGCTCCTTCGGCACTGCTCGATCCCCCCACCATGCCGAAGGCCGCCGGGGCGAGAGCAGTGGCCGAGGAACTGATCCGCGACCCCGCGCTCGACCTCACCGTCAAGGAATGGGCGACCCGGGTGCCCTCTAGTCCGCGCACCCTGCTGCGCGAGTTCCTCGCCGATACCGGGCTCACCTTCGAGCAGTGGCGACTGCGCTGCCGGCTGACCGCCGCCGTCGAGTTTCTGGCCGCCGGGTACGACGTCGATCAGGTGGCAGCGCGAGTGGGCTTCGCCAGCCGCGGCGGTTTCCGGCGCGCGTTCCAGCAGCAGTTCGGGCCGACCCCTCACGAGTTCGCCAGGGAGCTCGCCGCCCGCGCTCTTGCCGGTGGCCTGACCGGGCGCGCCAGCGCGGCACGCCAGGCTGACAAGTTCGTGCGCTTGATGCGGAGAGACGGTGCTGCTGCCCATGCGCCCGATCTGCTGCCCGCAGCCCGCACACCCTTGCACGCCACGGACAGTCACGTGCTCAGTTGGATGTATCGCGGCAGCGGTTACCTCGACATCGGCGTTAGGCGTTACGAACGACTGCGTGGC
The DNA here is from genome assembly GCF_949319125.1 of Frankia sp. Hr75.2. Lineage (NCBI taxonomy): Bacteria > Bacillati > Actinomycetota > Actinomycetes > Frankiales > Frankiaceae > Frankia > Frankia sp. Hr75.2. The sequence continues at coordinate 11,496 of NZ_CASGGV010000199.1, forward strand.
GTCGCGACTTGGATACCGGCGGGAGCCGAGCACATTACTGGGCTTCGCCAGGACTCCATCTCGCTGCCGCTCGGAAACGCCAGCACCGCCGATCTCCAACTGACCGAACCCATCCAGGTGCAGTTCCCGCGAGCGTGGGACGACTACCTGATGTTCTGCTCCATCAGCGCCCGAACCTTGCTGCGTCCGGTCGACTATGACCCGGCCCGCATCATCGACCTGTTCGCCGAGCAGGTCGCCGCGCAGCGGGCACTATCGGTGCCGATGCCCACCGACCCGCGTGGGCGTGAAGCTGCCACGGACTACCTGCGCCGCATCGGGGTCTCTGCTGGATCGACCGACTTCGACCTGCCCGCCGACGTCCACCGAGCGTTCCACGAGCAGACCGGAATGACCTTCGCCCGCTGGCGCTACGCGGCCCGCATGCGCGTGGCTCGCGACCTGCTCGTCGGCGGCGCCAAGCCCAGCGCCGTTGCCCACCGCGTTGGCTACGCTCACCTACCGACCTTCAGCGCCGCCTTCACGCGCTTCCACGGACTCTCACCGCGCGAATACCAAGAGCGTGAGATCGGCACCGCTTGATCAACGCCATGGATGTGAGCTGCCGTTCACCGCGATCATGCGACTCGGTCGCACCCTCACCCTTGACGGGCCACGATTCTGTCTTACTGGGAGACCGACTGGTGATCCAAGGGCGACACCGAAGTCGTTTGTGAGTCGCGGCGGCGCCGGCGGCCAGGCGCTGCAGGTCGATGAGGGCGTCGCGGGCCTGGCCGGCCCAGCGCCAGGTCTCGAGGGTGGCCTTCCCTCACCGGCCGGATGCGCTGCCCCCAGTGCAACACAGCCCTCATCGGCACCCGCACCACCGGCCGCAACCACACCTACCGCTACTACACCTGCCACACCCGCAACCGCTACAACCGCAACGAATGCGACGCCCCCCGCCTCGACGCCGACGCCGTTGACTACGCCGTGCTCACCGCCCTCGCCAGCTTCTACCGCGACAACCAGCAGCTCATCGCCGACGCCGTCACCGAAGCCCAGCGCAGCCACCGCAACGCCCGATCCGACCACACGGCCGAACTCACCACGATCGAGACCGAACTCACCCAAACCGACCAGGCCATCGACCGCTACCTGGGCGCTTTCGAGCGCGGTACCCTCGACGACGAGACCCTCGCCACACGCCTCGAAGCACTACGCACCAAGCAGAAGCAGCTCCGCCAACGGCAGGCCGAACTCACCAACGAGATCGACCACGAACCCGTCATGCCCGCCCGCTCCAGCCTTCGCGCAGTCGCCCGACACATCGAAACGATCATCGGGACAGGCGACGACCTCGGGCGCAAGACCCTCATCGAAGCCTTGGTCGCCGGAGTCAAAGTCACGGGACCTGACCGGCTCATACCGATCTTCAAGGTCCTCGGACCCGACGCTCCAAGGGACATCGCCAACGTAGACACTGGAGACACCAGCCAGCCGAAGCCGACCCAACCAGCCGCGTCCCCCGCCCCCCACAGGGGCGCCGCAGCCGTCCTACCAGCCACAACGCCCCCGAAGGGAGCGGTTCGCGCGATGCCTACATTGGTGGGCCGTCAGGGACTCGAACCCTGAACCCACCGGTTAAGAGCCGGTTGCTCTCTGTAGATTGACTTGCCGAGAAGGTCGTCCATGCCGGTCCGCCGTCCAATCTGTGCCGCGAGGATCAAGTGGGGGCCGCGGCGTGACATCGGCGCCGTTGGGCGCTGTGTACCGCGCCCAACCCGGTCATCACGGCGGATACATGGATCCGCCGTGATGGCGTCAGCGTCGATGGATGGTGGTTGGGGCCGCCGTGGCCGCAGCCCCAACCGTGGGCGTCATCCGGTGGCTGCCGCCGGGGCCCCGGGTGTCGACGTACGGCGGCGTGCTGGATGGTCTGTCGGCCGGCATCCCTGCCGCGCCGTGATGTTGCCGGACCGCAGCTGCGGCCGGAGCCGGGCTTTCGAACGGCCGTGATCGGCCTCGATCCGGTTCTTCTCCTGGGCCGCGTCGACATGGCAGGCGTAGGTACCGGCGGACCGCCAGGACGATCACCTCGGGAGGGAAGCGGAATCCGGCGAACTCCGACGTCGGAGCCGGTGGACGGACACGCCGTGGGCGCATGACCCGATCATGACCGATCGGCAGCCGGGCGCTGGCGGACTTCGCCGATGCATCAGTGCCCCTGCTTCAGCTCTCGTTCGCTGTCTCCAGCTGTCTGGAGTGAACGGGCTATGACGGCGAAGCCGCTCGCGGCGCAGAACAACATCATCGCGAGCCAGGCGGTGGTGCCGGGGTCGGACCACTCGACGACACCGGTGTCGAGCTCGACCAGTGCGGCGCCGCCGATCGCGAACAGGCCGAACGACGCCTGCGTCAACCCCACAGTGAGAAGTTCGGCGCGTGTCGCTCGGACCGAGACGAGCCACGCGCCCACGCCGCCGGCCAGGAACGTCGCCGCGTAGAGCTGGCCGTGGAACGCGTCGACAGTCCACGGCCAGAACTCGGTGACCTGCTCGGGCGCCGCCAACAGACCGACGGCCTGCCCGGTCATCAGGACGGCGAACAGCCGAAGCCAGTAGCGCCACGCCACCGGAGTCGCGACGCCGGCCGCCCGGGCGCGCCCACGCAGCCGCCACGTGTACCAGAAAGCGCAGACGGGCAGCGCGACGTAGAGGACGAACCAGCCGATCACCGGCAGCGGCCGGTCCGAGAAGGCGAACCTCGACGGGTAGGCAGTCGACACGACGATCACGCACAACGTGAAGACGCCGATCATCGGGGCGACGACCCGAGCCGGCGACCAGCGCCTGGTGGCGAGCAGGCAGGCCACGGCGACCAGCGACGTCAGGTAGATGGCGCCGAGGAACCGGCTGTTGAACAGTGTGAGGTCGTCCCACGGCCACAACCTCGCTGTGAGCTTGTACTGAAACGCCAGGCCGGTCCCGGTGAAGAACAGCACGACGAACTCGATACCGGTCATGGTGAGCAGCGGCCGGGGAACCGGGAAATCGGCCGCTGCGGCGACCGTGGCGGAGTCGTGGTCGGCCTCGGTACGAGGTTCCGACGCGATGTCCGTCATCGGGTCGGCTCGTGTGACAGCGGCGCGGGCGCTCCGGGGTCCAGAAAGTCGAGTCTGATCGGCTCGGGCGCCGGCCGGCAGACGCCACACGAGATCGCCTCGTCGACCGCCAACCCTTCCAGCCCACGGCTGGTGGCGAAGGCCTCGAGCAGGAACGGCATCGTTTTCGCGTGGTCCTTGCAGACGCATCGGCCGCAGAATCGGCAGACCGCGTGCCCAGGAAGATTGCACACCCAACAGTTCACGAGCCCGCCTCCAGTTGTGTTGTCGCCAGCTCGATCGATCCCAGTTCGACGGCCGCTTCGAGGAGTTCGGTGTTCGACGGCGGTTCGTCGAGTGGGCCGAAGACGTATTTGCGGCGCAGCACGCCGTCCGGGCCGACCAGGAAGACGCCCTGCTGCATCGCCGTCATCGTGTGGTGGCCGAGCCGTTCGCCGATCGACGGGTTCACCACGTCAAGCCAGAGTGCGTGCATCGTCGTACGGCCCTGGCCGGTGGTGAACGCCCGCGTGAAGCCCCGCACCGAGTTGCGCTGCGCTTCGCCGGCGCCGATGTCCTGCAGGCCGCACAGCCGGTAGGCGGATTTCTCCGGGTCGCACAGGAACGGGAACGGCAGGTCCTTGTCGCGCCAGAACTCGCGGGCAGAATCGACGAGGTTGGGCGCCAGCTGCAGGATCTGCACGCCGGCCCGCTCGAAATCGCCGACCGCCGGCGCCAACCGGGCCATGTACTCCCGGCAGAACGGGCAGTTGTAGCCGCGGGAGAACCAGAGCATCACCACCTGGCCCCGGTAGTCCGACAACGACACCGGCGACGGCCCGCTGGCGGTGTCGAGGGTGAACTCGGGTGCCGGGTCGCCGACCTCGATCTCAAGCCAGCGGCCGGCCACCGTGCCCGCCAGCGCCTCGGCGGCACGGGCCGCTTCGTCCGCTTCGGCGGATGCGCGTACGGCGTGGGACAGCCCGAAATAGCGGCACACCACGTCGTCGAACGTCGTCCGGTCCAGCTCCCACAGCCTGGTCTCGCCGACCGACGTGGCCGTCGCGGCGTGGGGCTCGTCGTGCAGCAGCGCGCTCTCGCCGAAGAAGTCCCCGGCGCCCAGGGTTCGCGGCGGCCCGTCGGCGCAGGTCTGTGTCAGTGTGACGGCCCCGCTACGGACCAGGTAGAAGGCCGAACCGGGGTCGCCTTCGGCGACGACGACCTCGCCGTCCACGCAGCTCCGTGCCCGCAGGTGGGCCAGCAGCGTGTCCTTGTCACGGGTGCGGAGGCCGTCGAACAGTGCGAAGCCCTCGAGTTCTGCCCGTTCGTCGGCCCGCGTGTCGTTCTCGGCCCGCCGGGCCAGCAGCGGAGCGAGCCGGTCGGAGAAATCGGCGCCGGCCAGCCGCAACACGTGCACGTCGGTGAGCGCCCGCACGGTCAAGGGCGACCTTGGCAATCCGGGCGGCGGGAAGTAATCGCCAGGGCCGAGCGTGGGCAGCGCACTTCCCGCGCCCGGCCCCGTCCCGGCATTCGCACCCGATTCGACGACCTCGGCCTCGCCGGACAGCACCAGGCAGAAGACCTCGGCGACCTCGTCCGGAGCGACCACCATGGTGCCGGCCCGGAACACCTTCTCGGTGGTCCGCCGCGCCATCCACTGGATGTACGCCTTCCCCAGCTCGGCGACCGGCGGTACGTTCGCGAGCACCGCGACCCGCTCCCGGTAGCGGCGCTCCGCGGCCAACCGGCGCAGCCGCCGGCTCGCCACCACCAGCGACGAGCCACCCCGCCACAGCCGCTGCCCGAGCACGTACAGCAGCGGAAGGGTCAGGAGCAGAACCACCGTGGCGGCAAGGACCCGGCCAAGGCTCGGCACGGCGACCGCGTCGCTCACCATCGTCTTCGCCCGGACCCAGGCGAACCCGGCTGCCAGGACGAGCACGTAGCCGGTGTACGCCGCGGCGGCCAGTCCGAAGATCGTCAAGACGCGTTCGGTGCGGTCGAACCGCTCCCGGCGACGGACCTTGCCGGCGAGCTCCCCCCTTACGAACCCCAGCGCCCTGGCTCGCAGGTTCGGCAGTTCCAGCCAGTCCATCAGCATGTAGTAGCCGTCGAGCTGGATGAGCGGCGTGAGCTGGGCCAGGTTCACGGCCAGGGCAGCGGTGCCGAAGATCGCCACCACTGCCGCCCACGGCGCGTCCGGCGTGGCCACCAGGACGATGCCGGAAAGCCCGGCGAGCACGAACCCGGAGAACGGCCCGGCCCAGGCCGAGACCATGCGCGGCCCGCGCGGCTCCATCCACATGTCCTGGGTGTCGACGAACATCCCAGGCGAGCCGTAGAAGATCGATAGTCCGCCGCGCCGAACCACCCGGCCGTAGGACTTGGCCGCGAAGGCGTGCGCCAGCTCGTGCAGCACGGCGACGACCAGCAGGCAGCCGTACAACGTCGGAACCGTGACGACGAGGGACTGGTCGGCCAGCCCCGACGCCGACGACGACAGCGACCAGGCCAGCAGCGGCACGCCGAGCACCGCCACCGCGAACATGACGATCTTTGCCGGCCGGGTGAAAAGCACCCACACGCCCCGGTCGTAGGCGCGGCCGACCAGGCCGTCGAGCCCGTGCAGCGGAAACTCGCGCCGGACGAAGGACTTCGCGAACCCGGTGGCGAACGAGCTCACCGGCCGGTGGCGCAGCTGTTCGCCCAACGGCCCGAACACGAACCGGGGCGGGTCGGTCAGCATCTGCCCGACCTTCAGGTTGCGCACGAGGCGAAGGACCAGCGGCAGTGCGAACCGGTGGTACTTCATCATGTAGGCGACGACCAGGTCCTGGACGCTGCGGCTGCCGTCCATCAGCTCGAACAGGTAGAACTCGGCCATCGTGATCTTGCGGTACGTCGCGGCGTCGGGGTTCTGGACGACGACGTACTCCTCGCCCCGCGCGGATCGCAGCTCGCGCCAGACCAGCCCGTTCTGCCGCTTCGGCCGGTAGTGGGCCGGATTGGCGGCGTCGGCAAGCCGGTCCCAGACCGTGACTGTCGCTGTGTCCGTGTCCGTGTCCGTGTCCGTGTCCGTGGCCGCGGGTGCCGGCGCGGCCTGCCGCTGCTGGGCCTGCGTGCTGACCGTCATGACAGCAACCCCGCAACCGCGTCACTGATCGGCAGACCGGCCCGCTGCTCGGCGAACCACCAGCCGCCTCGCGGGTTGAGGTCCAGGAACACGTGGTCGCCGTCCGGTGTCACGATCAGGTCGAGCGCCGCGTAGCGCAGGCCGAGGCCGGCGACCAGCCGCACGCAGCGGTGAGCAACGTCGTCGTCGAGACAGTGAGCCGTCATCGGCACGGCGCGCCGCACCCGCCGCACGTCACCGCTGCCCGCCAGCCCCGCCGCCGCGAGGTCGGCGGTAGCGGTCGAGGCGGCGAAGACCTGCTCGTCGACGACCGTCACCCGCAGTTCGAGCCGGCTGTCGAGCAGCGGCTGGAACACGCAGGGCGCGGCGGCCAGCGTCGCCGGCAGCAGGGCGAGGTCGGCGGCGCTCAGGACGCGGGTGAACAGGCTGTGGCGCCGCCCGTCCAGCTCGACGTAGTGGCTGTTCAGCGACTTGGCTATCACCCCGGCGCTGCCGTAGGCGTGGCAGAACGCCAAGGCCTGATCCGGGTCGTTGGTGACCAGCGTGTCCGGCACCGTCAGGCCCTCCTCCGCGGCGTGCTCCAATGATGTGATCTTGTTGCCGGCCCGGCTGCCGGCGTCCGGGTCGTTGACGAACGGCGCCGGGCAGCTCCGCCACCAGCCGGCGAGCGCGTCGGCCCATTCGCCCGTTTCGAACGGTGGCAGGCGCCGGGCCGGTACACCGGTCGGCCCGGCGAGCCCGAACCACACGCTCCGGACCTGCGCCGAGTCGAGGCCGAACACGTCGCCGCCCGTCCGCTTCCCGTCGCCGCGCCAGGTCACCGTGACGTCGGTGGGGAAGTCGTCCGCCCCGAGCAGCCGGCACGGCACACCCCGGGCGAGCAGGGCACGCTCGAGCAGCACCGTGTCCGGGTTGCGCGAATAGGCCAGCAGCAGCACGACCGGCTCCGGTTCCGCCGCTGTCCGGTCAGCCAACGCCGGCATCAGCCTGGCGACCAGGTCCCGCACGTCCACCGCCGCCCGAGCCGGCGACGGCGACGGCGACGGTTCGGCTTCGGCGAAGTGGAGCAGGAACGGCCGACTCGGCCGGCTCACTTGTCCGGGTTGCTGCCCGACTCGGGCGTGCAGGAGCAGGTCGGGTTCGTCAGCGAACTGCTTCCGCCCAGCCGGACGCGCGAGATCCGCTCGTCCAGGTCCTGCGCGACGCCGTCAAGGCCGTCCCAGTCCATCGCCGCGAGCGCCTGCACCTCCTCCGGCGTGAACTCGTAGGCATAACGCGCGGAGATGTGCACGACCATTTCCAGTGGATCGGCCTTCAGTCGCTGCCGGAAAGCCTGGTCTGTGGCTGCCTTACCGATGACGAACTGCATTGCCTGGAGTGACATGCGATATTCCTTCCGGGGCGGCGACATGTTTGTTCTGGTAAAAGGGCGAGGCGTGAAGAAGCTGCCGGGCCCGGCTGAGGTGGTCCAGCAGCTCGGGCATCGGCGGCACGTCGTTGGACCATTCGAGGGTGATCGCGCGAACCGGTGCGGCGGCGACGACATCCGCAACCAGCGCCCACACCTGCTCGGGAACGGGACGGCTGTGGCTGTCGTGCCAAGTGCCCGCCTTCGGGCCCCGGGTGCGCAGCTCGCCGCCGGCGACATGCAGTTCGACGACCCGGTCCAGTGGTGCGGCGGCCAGCCACGCATCGACGTCGAAGCCGTAGTTCTGGGCGTTGATCCAGGTGTTGGTGAGGTCGAGCAGCAGGCCGTGGTCGGTGCCGTCGAGCACCTGCCGGACGAACTCGGGTTCGTCCATCGCACCCGGAATTTTGATCATGTAGTCGTACCAGGTGTTCTCGACGAGCAGCGGCCGCCGGACCCGGTCGGTGACGGTCTGCATGTTGCGGCGGACAGCCTGCGCCTGTTCCGCCGTGAAGGCGATCGGAATGCCGTGCATCAGCTCGGTGCGCTGCGCTCCGTCCGACACCGACCCCTGGTCGAGGTGGTCGCTGAACCACACCGGGTCGATCAGGTCCAGGAACGGCTCGAGCCGGTCGAGGTAGGACGTCCGGTACGGCGCGGCGTCGGCCAGCCCCATCCGGATGCCGTGCGCCACGACGGGGAAGGCGCCGGCGATCTCGACCGCCCGGTCCCGCCAGGCCGTCCGGCCGTCCTCGTCGTCCCACTGCATCCGCAGCAGGAACGCGTCGGTCGGCAGTTCGAGGTAGTCGATCTCGTCGTGGTGGGCGAGGTACTGGTCGTGCATCGGCGGTTCGTAGTTCAGCCCGACACCGAGGAAGGGCAGATCGGCGATCATCATGCGGCCGCCGGCAGCAGATCCGAGTCCGGGTAGGCGGCATGGAGGTGGGCGGCGCGCGCCAGGTCGTGGATCGCCTCGTCCAACAGGCCGGCGGCCTGGTAGACCTGCGCCCGCAGTTCGTAGACAGCCGGGTCCTCGGGCACGATCGTCGCGGCGTGGAAGCAGTCGGCCAGCGCCGTCGGCAGGTCGCCCGTTGCCAGCCAGGCGCGGGCCCGCAGCAGGTAGGGGCCGTGGGCGCGCAGCGCGCGGGACCGCACGATGAACGGCCAGTGCGACTGCTCGTGCGCGCTGACGTCGATCGCGGTCGTGCAGTCGGCCGCCGCCGCCTCGGGCCGGCCCAGTGCGAGCAACGCCTCGGCACGCTGCAGGTGCAGTTCGGAGGCGTACTTCTCGCACCGGCCGTCGGCGATGACCCAGCCGAAGTCCTCGACCGCCTCGGCCAGCAGACCGAGCTCCAACCGGGCCCGGGCCCGGAACGCGCGGGCCTCCCAGTCGTTCGGGTCGCGCAGCAGGGCCGACTCGGCGTCGGCCAGCGTGCCGTGCGGGTCGCCGTCGAAGTAGCGGGCGATGGCCCGTGCCGTGTAGACGTACGAGACGGGGTCGAGCGCCATCGCCGCCGACGCGTCGGCCTCGGCGCCGGCCAGGTCGAACACCTGGTGCCGGCATACCGACCGGCGGTAGTGCGCGTAGGCCAGCCGGTCGTCGGGCAGTCGGAGATCCGCCTCGATCGCGGCGCTCAGGTCGGCGATGGCCCGGTGGTGGTCACGCACCATCCAGAACGCGATGCCGCGGCGAAGGTAGGTCTCGGCCCGCCGGTCGCCGCCAGCGACAAGCCGGTTGCAGTCGAGCAGGTCGGCCATGTAACCGGCCAGCCTCGACGAGCCCTGCGAAACGCACACGGCGTCCCCTCCCTGGTGACCCGACGTGCCGTGTGGCACGAAGGTCACTTTCGGGTTCCGGGGAGGCACCCGAACATCAGGGAAACCCCTAGTGCCGGCCAGCGCCACGCAGTGGTTCGTGAATGGGCCGGTCAGGAACGGAGCGCGGAACCGACGCCGGCTCGGGTGGGGACGCCGAGCTTGGCGAGCACCTTCGTCAGATGGCTCTCGACGGTCTTCTCGCTGACGAACAGCGCGGCGGCGATCTGGCGGTTCGTCTGGCCGGCGGCGACCAGCTCGGCGACCTGACGTTCTCGGGTGCTGAGCGTGCCGGCTGCCACGCTGAGGACGACCGCCTGGGTCTGGTGATGAGCCAGGGTCTGAGCGGCCCGGGCCTGGGTCCGCGTCGACGGTCGACCGCCCCGGGACACCCGCTCGCCGAGCTGGCGCAGCAGCCGGGCCGCCTCGTCCCGGGGACGGTTGGCACCGCATGCATCGAGTCGGGCCTCGGCCCGGCGCAGCTCGCTGACCGCCCGCGCGTTCTGCCCGTCGGCGGCCAGCGCCCGCCCAGCCACGATCAGCGACCGGCCGAGCTCGATCGGCAGGCCGGCCCGCTCGGCCTCGGCGGCTGAGGCCAGCGCCGACGCGGCGGCGGCCGACGACTGTCCCCTGGCGAACTCGACGGCTGCTCTCGCTCGCATCGCCGAGGCCTTCCGTCCCGCGAGCCCACCGCCGGCGTCGGCGGCCGTCCGCTCGGCGAGCACCGCCCAGCCGGCGGCCGCCTCCGGCATCCCGCGAGCCAGTTCGGCCCGCGTGAGCACCTCGTACCAGTACGGCCGAATGGGAGCTTCGATGCGCGGCAGCTCGGCGCCGCCGGCCGCACCCAGTAGTTCATCGACGGCGCGGTCGGGCTCACCGGCCTCGACCAGCGCCTCCGCGAAATAGGAACCGGCCATCACGGAGACGGCGTCAGTCTCCGGGTTGGCCGCCCGCGCTCCCTGCGCGCCCGACCGCAGCGCCTCGGGGAGGTCCCCCGCCAGCGTCGCCGCGGCACACCGCGCCGCCAGCGCCCAGGACAGGAAGGGCAGGTGCGGGGTGAGCAGGCACGCCTCCACCGCGGCTTCGGCCGCCGCCGAGGCCTCCGGCAACCGTCCCCGCAATGTCAGGACCAGCGACCGTGCGACTGCCGTCAGTGTGCCGATGCTGCCCCGGCCGTTGCGCAGCGCCAGCGCGTCGACCCGGTCGAGGTGGCGTAGCGCGTCGGTGAACCGTTCGAGGAACGCCTCGGTCCAGCCCAGCCACGCGAGCTTGTCGAGGTGCGGGGTGACCTGGTCGTCCGAGAGCAGGTCGTAGCGGCGTGCCGCGCCGGCGGCCTCGGCGATCGCGGCCGGGACGTCACCGACCATGTATTCGGCACCCGCCAGCAGTCCGGCCGAGGCGGCCAGCAGCGGGGCGTCGTCGAGCGTGCCAGCGAGCGCGTGCGCTTCCTGCTGCCAGCGGCGCATCCCGTCGTATTCACCGGTGTAGAAATGGTCGATGGCAAGCTGAAGCCGCAGCAGACAGCTCTCTCGGGTGCCCGGTCCGGCGCTCGCCACGGCGTCCAACACCAGGGCACGCGCCTCGCCGTGCCGGCCCAGCACGTGGTCGACCGCCGAGCGCAGCGCGACGAGATGAGCCCGCTCGGCACCGAATTCCCGCGGAATCAGACCCATGATCTCGTCGAGTACCACGCGGGCCTGCTGCGGCTGGTAACTCGCGTCGAGTGCGGCAGCCAGCCGGGACAGCAGCTCCAGTCGCCGCAACCCGCCGTCCGCGTCCACGTCGACGTCGGCACTTTGGCCGGGGCTCGACTCACCGCCCGGTAACAGTCTGAGCGCGGCGGCGTACCAGTGCGCGGCGGCTGCCGGCGCGCGTAGCCGGCTGGCCGCGGCCGCTTTGGTCAGCAGCGCGATCGCGGCCTCGTCGCCGGGACGGGCGGCACGCTCGACGTGGTGGGCTCGGGCGGTGGCCGCGGCGCCTCGGGCGGCGAGCGCATCAGCCGCTCGTGCGTGAGCGGCGATCCGCCAGCCCGGCCCGGCGGACATGTAGATGGCGTGGCGCACGATCGGATGCCGGAACGTGAACCGGCGCGGCATCTCGGTCGGTCGCACCACGTCCGCCGCGACCAGCGCGTCGAGTGCTTCGAAGGCGTCGGTTTCGGGGAGCGCGGCGGCCTCGGCGGCCAGGTCCGGCTCGAACACCTCGCCGGCGACAGCAGCGCCCTGCGCGAACCGCCGTACGACCTCGGGCAGCTGTGCGATCTCGGCGCCGACCGCCGCCGTCACCGCCGGCGGCACGTCGTCCGGTCCGTCGAGGCCGGTCGAGGCCGCCGACGCCGGCGGTACGGAGGACGGCCCGGCAGCTGCGGACAGCGGGCGGGTGGGGGTGCGGGTGCGGGTGCGGGCAAGCTGTTCGAGGTAGAACGGGTTACCGCCGCTCTCCCGATACCAGCGACGCCGGACAGCCGGGTCACGGGTCACCGGACTGAGCAGCGAGTCGCTGTCCTCGGGCGACAGCGGGGCAAGCTCCAGTCGAACGCCCACGGTCGCGTGTGAGTTCGTCCCGGCCTGGCCGTCGGTGGCCGCGACAACGGCGGACGCCTCCGCGGCCGACAACGCCGCGGCCAGCGCCTTCGGCACCTGGCGGGGCCGCACCGCGACGACCAGCAGCACCCGCGCCTTCGGCGGCCGGCGGAGCAGGTGAGCGACGAGCTCGACCGACGCGGTGTCGGCCCAGTGCAGGTCGTCCAGGGCCAGCACCAGCGGCCGGTCGGCAGCGAGCAGCTCGAGGAGCGCTCGCGCCGCCCGGTAGGTCTGCCAGCGCTGCATCTCGGAGGTGTTGCCGGTCGGCACGGTCCCGAGCGAGCGCAACGCCGGGAACACGGCGGCCAGCTCGTCGAGCCGGTCAGCGCCGAGCTGGCGCAACCGCGCCGGATCCACCGCGCCGAGGTAGTCGTCGAGCGCATCGACGAGGGCGTTGAACGGAATGTCCTGTTCGAGCTCGGCGCCGTGGCCCCGCAGTACGAGATGGCCACGGGCGTCGGCAAGCTCGGTGAGTTCGCCGATCAGGCGGCTCTTACCGATGCCGGGCTCGCCACGGATCTCCATCCAGTCGAAACCTGGCCGGCGCCGCGCCGAGGCGAGCCGGTCCAACGCGGCGCCCACCGCGGCCATTTCCCGGTCACGCCCGACCAGCGAACCCCGTTCCCCCATCGGGCGATTGTCGTCCCTGCCGGCCAGCGATCCAGTACCCGGGTCGTCGGTGCGACAGGCCCGAGATGGTCGGGACCTAGGAGGTTCCCTGATGTACCCGGTCGCGTCGCCGGCGCCACGCTGTTGTTCATGGCGACCTACATCCTGTGTCACCGACATGAGCCGGCCGAATGCCGGTTCGCGTTCGCGGCCTGGCGCGGGTTCGACAGCCCGTTGCGCCACGGCCGGGCGCTCGCCTCCTGCGGCAGGAACGGCCAGGCCGCCGACGCCCGGCACACGATCTTCTGGACGGTGGAGGCCGCGGACGCCAGCGCCGCACTCGGCTACCTGCCGGCGTACCTGACGTCGCGGACCGAGGTGGTGCACGTCGCCGAGGTGCCGATCCCCTGATCGGACGACCGGTGTGCCTTGTCCGTGCCAGGGGTTCCCCCGATGTTTTCGCGCTGCCCCGGCACGACAGGTTTGTCCTGGTTCCCACGGCACCGTGGGAACCAGGACCGTGTGAATCAGGGCGTCAATGGAGGCTGATCATGACGACGGCCAGTGAACGGGCTCGACCGGCGACGGGCGGTATCGGGATCGCCGGCGTGTTGCTCGTCGGCGCCGCGGTAGCCGTCTCACTCGGGGTGTACGCAAAGACGCACGATCCGGCCGGCCGGCCGTTGTACACGCTCGGTTTCTCCGGCCCGCTGCCGATGAAAGCCTGGTTCACCACGGCCGCCGCGCTGCTGCTCGTGGTGCAACTGACCACGGCACTGTGGATGTGGGGCCGACTGCCCGGTGCCGGGTCGGCTCCGGCGTGGGCGGCGATCCTGCACCGGTGGAGCGGTAGCGCGGCGTTCATCTTCACGTTGCCGGTGGCGTTTCACTGCATCTGGTCACTCGGTTTCGCCACGGCGGACTCGCGGGTGTTCCTGCACAGCCTCGCCGGATGCACGTTCTACGGCGCCTACGCGGCGAAGATGATCGGCCTGCGGACGAAAGGGCTGCCCGGATGGGCACTGCCGGTGCTCGGCTCCGCCGTGCTCACCGCCCTCGTCGTGCTGTGGCTGACGGCGTCACTGTGGTTCTTCACGCGCTCGGGCATCCCGCACGTCTAGCCGAGCCATCTCGATCAGCCGAGTCATCTCGATCATCGTCCGGCGTTCAGGTGGGTCGTCGGACAACCGAACACGGAGGGCACCATGTCAGAAGCGGCACACCCGGCGGCCCCGGCGGGGATGCTGTCGCGCCGGGCCGTACCCGGCCTGGTGGCTGTGGTCGCCGGCGTCGCCGGCTACGTCGTCGCGAGCGGCAGCGACGCGGCCGAGCCGAAACCGGCGACGGCGGCCGCGAACGGCGGTGGCGGCGCCGGGGCGGGGGGCGGGCAGCGCCTTGCCGGCCTCGCCGAGGTGCCGGCCGGCGGTGGCCTGGTTCTTGACGACGTCGGCGTCGTGCTCACGCGCAGTGCCGCCGACGAGGTGCTCGCGTTCTCGGCCGTCTGCACCCACCAGGGTTGCACCGTCGGCTCGGTGGCGGGCGGCACGATCAACTGCCCGTGCCACGGGAGCAGGTTCGACGCGGCGACCGGGGCACCGGTGGCCGGTCCGGCGAAGGCCCCGCTGGCGCCGGTGGCTGTCGTCGTCCAGGACGACACCGTGTTCACCGCCTAATGGAAGCTCGAACAACCGGCCCTGACCGGCCCGACCGGCCCGACCTGCCGACCGAAGAAATGGGGAACCGATGAGCCCGGTACCGCTGCGTGTCCGGACGCCCTCCACCCAGATGATACTGCCCGGCGAACGACTGGCCGTCGTCGGGCGTGGGCGGGACGCGGACGTCGTCGTCGCCGACAGCCGGGTGTCGCGGCGACACGTCGAGCTCGAACCCAGTAGGGACGGGTGGACGGTGCGTGACCTCAGCACCAACGGCATGTGGTGCGACGGGCGGCGGACCGCGACCGTGCGCGTCCAGTTCGACGAGGTCCGAGTGCGGCTCGGCGCGGCCGACGGCCCGGAACTGGTGCTCGTCCCGCAACGCTCGGCGGCCAGACCACCAGCCCAGCCCGGACCGGGTCGCGACGTCGGTGACATGGCGACCGTGTTGGCCGGCGGCGGCCCGCTGGCAGCCGGGTGGCTGCGCCCGGTGGGACCCGGACCAGCCGCCGTCCCGGCCCCGGTCAAGACGGCAGCGCCACCGCGCTGGGCTCGCGCGTTCCCCACCCTGGCGTGGCTGGCGGCAGCCGCCTTCGCCGTCGGCGCACTGATCGCGCTTACCTGATCAACTCTGACAGGGCGTCAGCAGTGATCGCCGTGTGGTCTCTATGCGTAGATACGGCGTGGCGTGAAGTGGGGGCGGCCACCGCGTGATTCTCCATAGTTTGTGAGAACCAAAGAAGAAGCCGCGGGTGCAAGCGCTCCGGCTCGGCGAGGTGTTCGTCGCGATCGCAGCGGACGGAGACGTCACAGTGCGACAGCACGAGTTCGACGGGAAGCGTGCTGCGATACGCACCGCCGCGAGCACGGCAGGCCTCTCCGATTCGAGTAGCGCACAGCGGCGTGCGGTCCGTGGTCAGTAGTGGATGACCGGCTCGCGGCCCAACAGGTCGGCGTAGTCGCTGGGGAGCTGCCCAGCGACGTCCTCGAACTCGTCCGGACTGATCGACGCCTTCAGCGCCGCGACCACCGCCCGGGCATGCTGGCGGGCATGCGCCTCGTCGCAGCCCTCGCCTTCCCGCTCGGCGACGCGCCGATAGAACTCGTCGAGCCCGAACCGTTCGCCACGGCCGGCTGGCGGCAGCGCCTGGGCGAACGGCGACGGGAGCTGGGAGGCCAGGTCCTTGGTCTCCCCGCCGGACAACCGCTCGCCGAGTACCGACAGAGTCGCCCGCACGGCGGCCTCGGCGTGCTCGACGCTGTCTATCCGGGCGGTCCCGCGAACGGCGGAGACGATCTCGTCCTGCTTCAACAGCTTCACCTCTCCCATCAGCGGCCCGCTCCGAGCGGGCCTGTGGGGTGTCCCGACACCCGGATCTCGGCCTCGGTGGCGGCCATGCGCCGTCAGCTGCTCCTTCCGTCATCGCCCTCCCCGCGGCGCCGTCCGCGAAACCGTCCCGCCTTCGCGGACGGCGCAGTCCTCGCCTGCGCGCGCTGATCACCGACGACGACGGCATCGACAGCGCCGGTCTGCGAGGCGTTCCAGACCTTTGGGCAGGTGTCATCAGCATGCCGATCCGGCGGGAGGGCCGGACCGCGACGGGCGCCCGGGTCTCCCACCCGGGGGGTGTGGTTCGTCATATGTGCTGGGTCGTGCGATGCATGGCCGCGCTGGTCACCGCCTGGCCTTCGGTCGAGATCCGGAGCCGTGCTTCCGGGCTGGGTGACGGTCCGACGGGGTTGGCGCGTAGCGTCCGGACCTCCGAGCGGCGGAGTTCGACCCGCCCGCCGGTCTCGCGGACCTCGTAGACCGGCTGCGGACGGGTGGCGGGGCCCTGGACGACCTCGCCGGAGGCCAACTCGAACTGGCTTCCGTGCCAGGGGCAGCGCACGCAGCCGCCGGTGCGCTCGCCCTCGTGCAGCGGGCCTCCCCGGTGGGTACAGCGGTCACTGATCGCGACGACCTGACCGTCGACCCTGGTCAGCAGCACCGGCACCCCATCGATCTCGACCTGCCGCAGTTCCGTGGTGACCTCGCTGGCCGCCAGCACGTCCGTCCACTCGGCCGGCCCCCGCTGGAACGCGGTGGTGTCCACCCCCACCCCCAGCGCGTAGGCGAGGTGACCACCCAACCAGCCGCCGAGGCCGAGGGCGGCCGCACCCGCGAGACTGGCGGCCAGCCCACGCGCGCCGCGACGACGCTGGCGCCATGAGATCGCGTAGCTTGCGAGTCCCACCACGTTGGAAGCGGCGTGGACGAGCCCGACCCGGCGCTCGGCGCCCTTCGTGTCGAGCCAGTCCGACCACCCGGCGAGCGCGGCCGGTCCGGCCGACAGCAGGCCGAGTCCGACGAGCCGTCGCGCGGCCGGGCGGAGGGCGGCGCCACCAGTGGTGTCCAGCATCGTCGCGCTCAGCAGCGTCCCCGCCGGGACGAGGATCGCCGCGGGATGCAGCGGATGCCCGAGCTGCCGGCCGCTGAGCACATCGCGTAACCGCTCGGAGCGCAGCGCCGCCGACCAGAAGCCCGAGACTGCCTCCGCAGGGGCATCAAGCCTCTGCTCTCGCTCAAGCCGATCGAGCAGCCGTTCGGATCCGCGCATGTCGACCTCTTCTCGCACGCTTCACGACCTGGCCAGCTGCGATGCAGCAGCCGCTCGCCACCGGCATCGGCGCTTGCCGGCGAGCCGCTGGCGCCGGGTGGCGTGCAACGGACGCGTACCCGTGCCAAGGCCCGGCACACGTTCCCGTTTGCTTCCGGCGGCTTTCGAACAGACCTGGGTCAGAACGGACGCATCAGCCGTGATGCGGGAGGTGCGGCAATGGCGTCCTCCGGCATCGGGCGGGCGGTCGGTGACGAAGGCGGCGCTTGCCCACCTTCCTGACGCATGTCGTCCTGCTGGGCTGTCCTGGCGCCGGCGCGGTGGACATGACGAGACGGTGGACATGACGAGACGGCCGGGGATGGCGTTCGTCCGCCGGCGGTCTCAGCGCAGAGCTCAACCAGGGAGTCGTGCGGCTTCACGTGTGGTGGGACCGCCGGAAGCAAGGACGGCGGCTCTTTCCGGATGGTTGAACGGCCGGGTATGTCGAGGTCTCTGGCGACCTCCCGCGGCGGGTGAAGGCCGATCTGAAGCGGTTCAAGGCGTTCATCGAGAGCCGCGGCAGCGAGACCGGAGCCTGGCGCGGCCAGGTCGACCGACCTCCTTGCACATCCGGGTGACGGCGCGTCTGCGCGCGCTCGGGGAGGCCCTCTCGCGAGCCAGCGGCGCGCTCATGGTCAAGTGCGACCGCCGCGAGCACGGTCGCCGACCAGGTCCGGAAGTCTTTCGCGGTGATCTCCGGGCCGCCGGAGGCGTCGCGGGCCATGTCCCTCACGGTTCCCCGCCCGCCACGACCGAATCAGGGACCCGTGAGCCGCACCAGCCGAGTCAGGGTCGGGTGCACGCTTCGCCGTGGATCGTGCCCCCGTCACGGGGTGAACGGTCGAGTATCCGGGCAGGCTTACCGGTGAACAGAGGGTTTCGGGCCGGCGGCGAGGCGAAGCCTGAGCGCCGCCGTGCGTTTGACTGCCAGCGTCGGGGGGACGCGCCGCAACGAGCGCCCACCCAGGACAAGATTTCGGCGGACTTCAGGGTCCGCGCGGTCCTGGGAGACGACGCGTTCCGCGGTGATGTCCTCGCGACGTCCGGGCTTGACGACCGGCAGACCTCAGGTGGGTTCGTCGCGGAAGCTGAGGAGCTGATGGCGGACGCGGTCGGGGCCGAACACACTTTCTTCTCCACCTGCGGCAGTTCGCTGTCGGTCAAGGCGGCGATGCTTGCCGTGGCGGGTGGCCGAGGCGATCTCCTCGTCGGGCGTGATGCGCACAAGTCGGTGATCGCCGGGCTGATCCTGTCCGGTCTGCGGCCGCGCTGGGTGCGTCCGCGGTGGGACGCCGGGCGGCACCTGGCCCATCCACCGTCACCGGGGGATGTCGAGGCAGCTTGGGAGCGTTACCCGGACGCGGCAGGCATGCTGGTGACCAGCCCGACGCCCTGTGGCACGTGTGCCGATATCTCCGCGATCGCCGGGATCTGCCATCGTCGTGGCCGTCCACTGATCGTGGATGAGGCGTGGGGTGCCCACCTGCCCTTCCACCGCGATCTTCCCACGTGGGCGATGGACGCCGGTGCGGACGTCTGTGTGGTCAGCGTGCACAAGATGGGCGCCGGCTTCGAACAGGGATCGGTCTTCCACCTGCAGGGCGACCTCATCGACCCCCGGCATCTGCGGGCCTGCGCCGACCTGCTGGCCACGACCAGCCCCAACGTCCTGCTGTACGCGGCGATGGACGGCTGGCGCCGGCAGATGGTGGAACAGGGCTCCACCCTGCTGCGGGCCGCTCTCGATCTCGCCGACGGTTTACGTGCTCGTATCGAGCAGCTGCCGGGGCTGCACGTCATGACCGACGAGCTGTGCGGCGCTGAGGCGTCCCATGACCTGGACCGCCTTCAGATCGTCATCGACACCGCGGGGCTGGAGATCAGCGGCTATCAGGCCGCGGACTGGCTACGCCAGCACGCCCAGCTGGACATGGGGATGTGTGATCACCGGCGGGTCTGCGCACAGTTCACCTTCGCCGACGACGCCCGCAGTGGGCGGCGTCTGCTGGCCGCGCTGCGTCGGCTTGTCGACGCCGCGCCCGACCTCGAGCGCCCGACGCCGGTCGAGGTGCCGGACCCCACCGAGTTGGAGCTGGAGACGGTCGATCTGCCGCGCGACGCCTTCTTCGGTCCCACCGAAGCTGTCCCACCCGAGCTGGCGGTGGGCCGGGTCGCGGCCGAACAACTCACCCCGTACCCGCCTGGTGTCCCGGTGGTACTGCCGGGTGAGCGCATCACCGGACCGGTGCTGCGCTACCTGCTCAGCGGTGTGTCAGCGGGCATGGCCGTGCCCGACGCCGCTGACCGAGCGCTGGCCACGATCCAGGTCACTCGAACCTGACGGAAGACGTCCGCGACGATGTGGCCCTGCGCAAGAGGCCTGCCCCGGAACACGGCCGTAACGCCCGGCCACGAGGCCGCCTCAGGCTCGGACAGGCTCGTCGGCACCGGCGGGCTGGTCGGACTTCGACCCGGCCCGCACCTCGGATTCCTCGGATTCCCCGGACGTCGCCGCGCCCTGGTCGTCACTGTCCTGTGCGGCCTGCGTGGTTTCCGAGCTCCGCGCCTCCTCCCGGGTGTCGCGGGGTTCGGATCGCCGGGTTTCGCGGGGTTCGGACTGCTCTTCGTCCGGGGAGCGAACGACCTTTCCGTCCCGGATTTCGCCCCGCCAGGAGCCGGTGGCCTCCCCACTGAACATGACGAAGCGGCGGAAGTGCTTCAGATCCAGCCGGGCCCGTCGCCCACCGGCGCGCCACAGGTTGCCGGTCTTCTCCATGAACCCGCTGGGGTAGTACTCCATCGCCAGCAGCACGCGCGTCAGGTCGTCGGCGAGCGGGTGGAAGGTGACGGCGCCCTTGACCGAGCCCTTCGCTCCCTCGGATGTCCAGACGATCCGGCGGTCGGGGACCTGCTCGGTCACCTTCGCCTGCCAGCTGCGCCGGGACTTGAAGACCTTGACCCGCCAGTTCTGATCGGTCTCGCTCTTGGTCTCGACCGCCTCGACGCCTTTCATGAACTTGGCGAACTCGGGGTACTGCGTCCACTGGTCGTAGGCGACCGACACCGGGACGCCGATGTCCACCGACTCCTCGATGTTCATCGCCTTGGGTGGCCCGCTCTTCCTACCGGCCTTGCCCTTGGCCGCGCCGAAGGCCCCCTTCACCTTGTTCTTGACGTTCGACATGATCGTCCCGGCCGCCGCCTTCAGTGGAGACTGGCCCTCGGCCAGTCTTCCGGCACCCTTGGCGAGGGACGAGATCTGCCCACCGGAGTCGCTGAGACCGTTGAGTTTGTCCGTGCTGGAGGTGAGTCGCTCACCGACCCGCCCGGCCAGCCGGCTGCCGCCCGCCTTCGCCAGGTTTCCCGCCTGGTCGGCGAGCCTCTTGCTCGCTGGACTGCGCAGGAGGGCGCCGACCAGGCCGTCTGGTTGCTCCGTCGTCCGGGTCATCGCGCACCTCCACCGGTGGATCCCTGCGCCGCCCGCTCGAGTGGTTCGCGGCTGGTGTCCCGGCGCGGTCCGGCGGACCTGTCCGGGATCCGCCGCTCGGCGGCCGGCTCCGTCCCGCCCTCGTCGCTGTCGTCCTGATCGGCCGCGCGGCCCGCTTCCGTCCTGTCGCGGCCGGTGGCGTTCTGTGTTTCAGTGTGGTCCTCGTCGACCGGGCCGTTGCCGCTCGGGCCACGTTCGTCGGTGCGCTCCGAGGACGGCTGACCGCCGCCTTTGCGATCACGGAGCTTACCGGGCGTCACGGCACCGACGAGGCCTCCGACGGCGGCCTCGGCTCCCTCCCGGACAACCTTCTCCGAGTCCCGGACAACCTTCTCCGAGTCGCCCAGCGTCGCCGTCAGCCGTTCCGTGCGCTTGGTCAGGGCATCGGAGAGTCGACCGATCTGGGCCTCGTACACCGCCACCGCGGCGCGCCGGCCGGCTTCCGTGGCCGGCCCCTTGATCTGGTTGATCAGCTGTTCGCCGTCCGCGGAGTGCAACAGCCGGACCACCTGGTCGCGCACGACGTCCTTCGCGTGGTAGTTGCGACCGGAGATCCACAGCCCGAGGCCGATGGCCGCCTTGGCCTTCCTCGTCCGGCCGAGGACATAACCTCCCGCGAGTGCCAGGGCACATTTGACGTTGATCATCGAAGCTCCTCTCTCTCCCGGGCCTTGCTCGGTCGGTCGGACCCGGTTCTGTCCTCGCCCCAGCCCCATCGGCCCGACCCGCCGAAGGAGCCGCCGTCCGCGGCGGCCTCGCGGGCTTCGGTGAGTACTCGGGCGGGGAACTCGACGAAGTCGACCGCGGGTAGCGGTCCGACGTACTCGACGGTCAGGTGCGGCCGGGTCGCACGGATCCGCTCCACAGCGGCGTCGAAGTCGGCCAGTGCGTCGGCGGGGACGAGGAACGCCCAGCTGAAAGCGGGATCCTCCGGCCCCCCGTGGTGCCTGCGTGGCCGGTCCGCGTGTGCCAGCGGGCGCAGCTCGTCCAGAATCGCCCGCGCCTGTTCCGTGCGGCGCGCGACGACGAGTTCCGCGATCTGTTGCCCCAGCTGGATCCGGCCGTCCAGGTCCTCCGGGGGCGGGGCGTGGGCCAGCGAGGTGGCGGCCACCGCCTCCGCGAGCTCGGTCTGTTCCGCCTCTTCGACGTCGACATGCAGCTCGACCAGACCGTCGATCGCGTCCAGCTGCTCGGGAAGGCTGTCACGGACCGGTTCGAGTACCTCCGTCCGGACGGCGTCCTCGTCCGGCGCGACGGTTCCCAGCCGTACCGGCAGCACCGGGCCGTCGACGAGCAGCCGCTGGAGGATCTCCAGGTGTCTGACGGCCTCCTGTTCCCCGAGCTCGCCTATGTCCGCCGTCCCGCTGACGACCGCGGCGAGGGGGCCCGAACGCACCAGCCGCAGTGGCGCGGGTGGATGGCCGATGCCGAGCGCCGCGTCCGGGTCCGGGAGGGGATGGCCTGCCCGGACGATTCCGTACAGCACGACAGGCATGGCTCACCCCTCCCGGCCGCCGCGGCGCTCGGCGGGCGCGAACCGCTCGGCAGGCATCCCGCGCCCGTTCTGGTCGGAGGAGGACGATCCGCGCAGCGCCTCGGCGACGTCCTCGGCGGTCTCCCTGATCCCGCCCAGGGCTCCCTTGACGCGGTGCCGGGACGAGCTTTCGGTGACCTCGCGCATGAGCCCCGGCAGCCCTGCCACCTGTTCTTTGGGCTGGATGTCCAGCCGGTTCACGGCTTCGGCGAACCGGAGGTAGGTGTCGACGCTGGCGATCACGATGCGCGCGTCGATGGTGAGGATCTCGATGCCCACCAGGGCGACGCGCACGTAGGCGTCGATGACGATGCCCTTGTCGAGTACGACGTCGAGGACGTCGGCGAGTCCGCTCGGCCTGGGCGCCCGTCCCATGGGATAGCTGGCGACGGTCATGGTGCTGTCCTCGCCTTCTCCCGGAGGCCCGGCCTCCGGACGGTTGCCCTGGATTCACCCGCCTCCGGGACGGCTGATCTGGTTCTGGCGTTGCCCGGGCCGGCCTGTTCCTGGCGGGACATGTCCTTGTCGGTCGACTTCCCGCGGGACTCCGGTGCCGCGGCCTGCGGCCCGCGGGCGGCCCGGTCGTCGTCCGCGGCCAGGAGCTGGCCGGCACGCGCGAAGGCAGCTTCGGTCTCCTGCGCCGACAGGCCCAGCGACTCACGGACCTGTACCAGGCTGGCGCGAATCTCCAGCAGCGCGTGGCCGAGGTCGTCGATCTGCGCGGCGGTCAGCCCCCCGCCCTCCATCCGGCGGATGGCCTGTCGTTCCAGCACCTCGCGTAGCAGTTCCAGGACGACCACCACGAGCTGACCGAGCCCGCGCCCCACGTCCTGCGGGTCCGCGTCGAGCCGCAGGCGCCGGTCGTCACCGTGCCCGGCGGTCGTCATGGCCAGACCTCGCCGGTTCCCTCGAGTGCGGTCTGGACGCCCACCAGGAGCAGACGAAGATCGATCCTCAGGAGGTCCACGCCGGCGAGGGCGACGACCACGTCGCCGCTGACGACCGCGCCGGTGTCGACCAGCCTGTCCAGCAGGTCCGCGAGCGGCTGCGCCGAGTTGCGGGCGGGCCGCCCTCCCGGGCGGTCCCCCGGCCGTCGCCGAGTACCGACGCCACCGCCCCGGTACCGCGGTGTCGGGACGAATCGCTGATCAGCCACGCTCCTCACCTGGTTCGAACTCTGGATCGTCACCCGGCCGATCCCCGGTCGGGACGGAGAACCGGACGGGCGCCGTTCCCGCCGCAACGCGAGTTGTTCCCTCGCGGGTCGCTGTCGCACGGGATGCTGTCGCGCGGAGCGCTTCCGCCGGGCCCGCCTCGGCGGAACCCGACCCGCGGTCGGAGCCGCTCCCGCCGTCCCCGCCCAGTGTCAGATGGACGAAGGAGTAGGGCGGCCACGGCCCGGTCACCGCGGCGACGTACCCGGCCTCCTCCAGCGGCGGACCCAGCCGCTCCGCCGTGTCGAGGAATCCATCCTCTTCGCCGCGGTCGACGAGGTAAGCGCAGTCGAAGACCCTGTCCGGCCGGCCAGGACGGCGGGCCACGTCACGCGCGTGGACGAGCAGCTCCCGGTGCGTCCACTCGACCAGCCGGGCTGTCTCCTCGCGTCGTCGCTCCTGCTCACGCAGCTCGTCCCGGCGGGCCGAGAGGTACGCGGTGCCCGCACCCGGACGAGCGGTGTTCCCCGCGTCCGCGACGCCCGCCGCGCAGGGCGGGGCCGGCGCGGGCGTGGCCCTGGTCGACTCGTCCGCGCCGGTGGACCGGAGGACGCCGCTCGCGGGGGGTTCGGTCGGTCCCGCGGCGTCGATCCGGAATCCCCACTCGCGCGCGTCGCGGAGCGCGTCGAGGGCGCGCGGCAGCTCGGTGTCGGGATCGTCGAGGACGACGGCTGCCTCGCTCTCGCCGGGGAGGACGGTTCCGAACCGAAGCGGCAGCACGGGCGCGAGATCCTGCAGTTCCCGCAGGACCTGATCGTGGCCGCGGGCCAGGGTGGCGAGACGTCCCGTCTCCGACAGGTCCTCCTCGACGTCTCGCAGCAGCTCCGGGTCGATGGCCGAGACCACGAGCGAGACCTGGCCGCGAGTGACGGCACAGACAGTCGTTCCTTCGGCGAGGCCTGGCAGGCCCGAAACGTCGGTACCGGCGGGGACGATCCCGTAGGCGTAGAGCGCCCGGGCCCGCTCGACGCCCCCGGGCGACTGCCCGTCGCGGCTGCCTGGCCCGGGGCCGCCGTGGCCGGCTGGCACCGGGCCGTCGCGGTGGGCCTGGCGGTGCTCACTGTGCTCCCGTCGGCCCGCGCCCGCCGGCGAGGAGCACGTCGCGCTCGCCACCCCCCGCTCGCAGGCGGCTCTGGTGATCTCCCGCGCCAGGAGTCGGGCGAGTTGCCCACGCGCGACCTCGCGGGCTTCGGCCACAGCTTCGTCCAGGACGCCAGGTGCGAGCTGGACAGCCAGTTCGCCGAGGCTGCCGAAGTCAGCGTCTTCCGGGGCCACCGTCATGCCTCCGTTCCGCGTCCCGCACCCAGAACGGCCGCGGCTCGTCGCGGCGGGCGGCCACCTCCACCGGGGCTCCGGTGGACGGCTCTGCCCGGGATTCGACCGCGGCCGCCTCCCGGAACGGGAGACGCTCCCGCACCGAACTTTCGAGAACGGCGAGTCTGGAGCGCAGTTCCTCGTTCTCCTCATGGAGCGCCCGCATGGTCTCGTCGCGCAGTTCCCGCTCCTTCTCCTGCTGCAGCGATCGCGCCTCACGGCTGTAGAAGGGGTCGGTGGTCCACCAGTCCAGACCCATTTCGCGTGCGGTGTCGGCTGATGCGATGAAAAGCCGCAGTTTGAGCGTGAGCAACTCGACGTCAAGGACGCTGATGACGACGTCGCCGACGATCACGACTCCCTTGTCGAGAACTCTCTCCAGTACATCGGCGAGAGAGTCCGAGCGCGGCCCGCTCAGCGCGCGCAACCGCGGGGGACCGGCAAGAGAACCGCGATCGACCGTCATGACTCACGTTCTTCCGAATTCCGCCGTGCCGGGTCTCCGGCTTACCGATCCATATCGGCCGTGTACGCGCTCAGTCGGTGGCGCCGCGTACGAACCTCCGCAGCCGCTCATAACCCACCAGGCAGCCCCTTTCGTCGACGTCGAGCCGGTAGGTGGCGAGCACGCTGGTCGTCGACGGGATGCGCTCCAGCTCGGTGAGATCGACCAGCAACGACCATCCGGAGTCCGTCCGGCGTGCCCCGGTGACCCGCTCGGGATCCTGCCCCACGAGAGTTCCGAACTCCGCCAGTGAACGACTGACGACAGCCGCGAGTCCGTCATTTCCAGCCATCTGTCGCGTTCGCCCGCCGGCATCCGCCGAGTCGTCGCGTGGCATGACACCTACATGTGGTCTGTCGGCCGCTCCTCGGGTTCATGGCGGCGGCCGACGAAAATTCCTACGTGTGGCCGCCCTGCCCGGCGGAAGCCGCCGCAAACCCGCGGCCCACGATGAGACTTCTCTTCCGGATGCTGGCCGAATTAGCCTTGGATGGTGGTTCGGGTCTTTCCCGAGGTCTGGGTGTTTTCCTGCGCCCCGCGCCGCGAGTTCTCCTGGCCTGATCGGGCGCGGTCGGCCGACCGTGGTCGGCAGGGCGTGGTGGTCGGCAGGGCGTGTCGGGGCCCGGCCGGCGGGAACAGTCAGGGCGTGACGGCATCCGTCATGAAGCGCCCGGAACCACGGAAGATCGGCGGGGAGCGATCCCGATCACCGCGGGTTATGGTGTTCGCCCCGTCGCCGCTGCTGACGGTGACGATCGAGGCGCGCCCGGACGGGGCGAGCGACATCCACCTGCACGCCGGCGGTCAGGGGGTGTGGATCGCGCACCTGATGATGGTTCTGGACGTCGAGGCCCGGCTGTGCGCACCGTTCGGCGGGGAGACCGGCGAGGTACTCACGACCCTGTTGGGACGCAGCGGTGTCGTCGTGCGGCCGGTCGCGGTGGGTGGCGAGAACGGGGGCTATGTGCACGACCGGCGCGCGGGAGGGCGCGAGGTCGTGGCGACGGCTCCGGCACCGCCGCTGACCCGCCACGAACTCGACGGGCTGTACGACACGGCGTTGGTCGAAGGGCTTGACGCCGGTGTGGCGGTTCTCGGCGGCCCTGACGGTGAGGGCGTGCTTCCCGTCGACACCTACCGGCGGCTGACGGCGGACCTCACGGGGGCGGGTGCCCGGGTGGTGGCGGATCTGTCGGGGGAGTACCTGACGGCGGCGCTGGAGGGCGGGGTCGCGGTGCTCAAGGTCAGCCACGACGATCTCGTCCGGGACGGGCACGCCGGCTCCGACGACCCGGACGAGCTGCGGGCGGTCATGGGGGAGCTGGCCCGTTCCGGTGCCGAGACGGTGATCGTGTCTCGCGCGGAGCAGCCGGCGCTGGCGCTGGTCGGCGACCGCACGGCCGAGGTCCGCACGCCCCGGTTCACTATGCTCGACCACCGCGGCGCGGGTGACTCGATGACGGCAGGTGTCGCGGCCGCCCTGGCGCGCGGCGCGGACATGGACCAGGCGCTGCGCCTCGGGGCCGCGGCCGGTGCGCTGAACACGACCCGGCACGGGCTCGCCACCGGCGAACGGGACCTGATCGAACGCCTGGCGGCCCGGGTGGACATCTGTCCCGCCAGCGAAGACGTCACCCACTGATGCGCGCGCTGATCACCAACGACGACGGTATCGACAGCGGTGGTCTGCGCACCCTTGTCCGGACCGCGGTGGCGTGCGGTCTGGAGGTGACCGTGGCGGCGCCGGACGGCGAACGGAGCGGGAGCAGCGCATCCCTGTCCGCGCTGGAGTCGCAGGGCCGCCTGTTGATTGAGGAACGCGTGCTCGACGGCGTCCCAGGTATGACGGCTCTGTCCGTCCACGCCTCTCCCGCTCTGATCGTTTTTGTGGGTGTCCGCGGTGCTTTCGGTCCGGCGCCCGACGTCGTGCTCGCGGGCATCAACCACGGACCGAACACGGGGCAGGCCGTGCTGCACTCCGGCACGGTCGGGGCGGCTCTCACGGCGGTCACCCACGACCTGCCCGCGCTGGCCGTCTCGTGCGCCGCAGCGCAGCCCGTCCACTGGAAGTCGCCGGCGCTGGTCGCGGGCCGCGCCATCGCCTGGCTGCTGGCATACCGCGGCCCGCCGTTCGTGCTCAACGTGAATGTGCCCGACCTGCCACCCGGGCGGCTGCGCGGCGTGCGGCCCGCGGCTCTGGCTTCCTTCGGGGCGGTGCAGGCCCGGATCGGTGAGCGGGGACGCGGCTACCTCACCACCACCTTCAGCGAGACCTCGGAGGAGGCCGGTCCGGGCAGCGACGTCGCCCTGCTCCGGCAGGGCTGGGCGACGATCACAGCCCTCGAAGGGCCCACGGGGTCCGAGGCCGTCGACCTCACGCAGCTCGCCTGGGACACGGGAGCCTGAGCGTCGGAATGCCCTGGCTCCGAGACCTGTGGGTTGATGAGGTGTTCGGCGCACTGTCCCACCGCGGGTGACGGAGCCCCGCCGCCCGGCCCGGAGACCACGGGCCCACCGGCCTCGGCGGAGCGACTGACTACCGAGGCCGGGCTATCGGTGGGTCCTCCTCCGGAAAATCCTGTTCTATGCCGAGCAATATCAGCATCTGTTCTACCGGGTTTACCTGGAAGGATCCCTTTTTTCGACCTGGCGAAGCCACGGAATCTGGCTGAAACTCCTCGGGTCGCTGACTTCCCTGATGCATTTCACGAGCGTATTCCGCGTCGCGCCAGGTGTCGTGGCAGCATTGTCGAGAGTCTCGTATCCCGTGCGTCGAGACAGACGTCCGGGACGAGACAGTCTGCGTGTGGAGCTGGCGCGGGAACTCGCTGTCGGCGCAGGGCGGTCGGTCAGCGGTCCGTGGCGGCGTCGCCGAGCAGGGCATCCCAGTCCCGCAGGAAGCGGTTGAGGTCGTACCGGTCGAGCGCGGCCTGGCGGGCCCTCGCTCCGTGGGCGTGGGCGAGCTGCGGGTCCGCGACGAAGGCGCGTGCCGCGTTCCCGGTGTGCCCGGGTTGGTGGACAGCGCCCCGTCGCCGGGCGGTACCGCCTCGTAGGCCTCGTGACGGCGAGCGCGACCACCGGCATGCCCAGGTGCGTCGCCTCCAGGAGCGAGAGTCCGAGCGAGGCCCGGCGGGGCAGGTGGACGTAGACGCGGCGGCGCGCGAACTGCTCGTGCATAGCTGCCTGTGAGACGTCGTCGTAGGTCGCCAGCCGGTCAGGAGCGAGACCAGTGTGCGCGGGCAGCGCGTCGACGCCGATCCCGAAGGCGTCCACCGGCGCGGCGCCGGTGGCGAAGCGGGTCAGCAGGTCGGTGCCGGTGACCCGGCCGCGCCGCGCAGCCGGCCAACTCGTCGCGCTGACAGGGCGTGTGGGAACTGGGCGGGGGCGGTCTTGCGGTCGCATCCTGTTGTTCGGGCGTTCGTCGGATGGGCTTAACCTGACGGCGGGTAGCCGTGTGGTATGGATCTGGCGACCGTCTCCCTGGTCGGGCTCGTCGCGCTCGCCCCCGCGTGCCTTGGCCGCGGCGCTGTCGATACCGGTGGTGCGACTCATCCCCGCACCGTGGTGATCGTCCGGCATGCCTTGGCCTTGCCGAAGAACGGCTGGACGGGGGTGGACGCCGCCCGGCCGCTCACCGCGCGTGGAATCCGCCAGGCGAAGGCCTTCGCCGGCGTCGTGGTCCGTGACCTGCCGGTCCGTCGAGTGCTCACGAGCCCGGCCCTGCGCTGCGAGCAGACGGTTGCCCCGCTGGCCGTGGACCGGGCACTGCCCCTGCGCCGCTGCGCGGTGCTCGGTGTCGAGGGCTCCACGGAGAGCCTGCTGGATCTGCTCGCCTCGGACGAGGCCGAGGACAGCGTGCTGTGTACGCACGGCGAACGGATCAGAGACCTGTTCCAGGCCTGGCAGGCACGCGGGTGGCACGGCTGGCCGAGCGCGGACGGCCGTACCCGCAAGGGCGACGGGTGGCTGCTGCGTGGGCATCCGCCCCTCGGTGTGACGGTGGAGTATCTCGCCACGCCGGAACAGCGAGGTCAAGACCGATAAAGACGGGAACGGCCTCTGGTGAAGCCCACGATTAATGTGTGGTGGACGACCTGACCGCGGGGCCCGGCGGTCCCAGCAGGCGGGTGGCAAGCGGGGAGCGGCGACGGATGACTTCGGCGAATGGGACGAGGCGCGGCGACGGCAGGCAGCAGGGCGACGACGCCGGGTTGCTGTTGCTCGACGAACTGGCGGCCATCCAGGCGGATCTGTACCGGGCGGAGCGGGCGCGGCGCGCTGACCTCGAGACGGTGCACCCGCGGCATCGGGGCAGCGCCCGCAACATGCTCCACTACCTGGCGCTGCGCGGCCGCGACATTCGGGCCGTCCAGCAGGAGCTCGCGCGGCGCGGCCTTTCGTCGCTCGGGCGGTGCGAGCCGTGCGTGGCAGCCAGCCTGCACGCTGCCATGGACAGTCTGCGTGGCTCACTCGGGTCAGGTGCCGCCCTCGCTGCTGATGCTGTCGATGTCGAGCCCGGCATCCCGGGTTACGACGAGGGCTGGAACCGGATCGAGGTGAACGCAGGCGCGCTGCTGGGCCCGCCGCCACCCAAGCATGATGTGCGGATCATGGTGACGCTGCCGAGCGAGGCCGCGATTGACGCGGCCCTGGTGCGTCGCCTCGTGGCCCGCGGGATGAACGTGGCCCGGATCAACACCGCGCACGACAGCCCGCGGGAGTGGCGAGCGATGGCCGAGCACGTCCGGGCGGCCGCCCGTGATCTCGACCGGATCTGCCTGGTGTCAATGGACCTGGCCGGTCCGAAGATCCGCACCGGGCCGCTCGAGTCGGGGCCGGCGGTGGTGCGGCTGCGCCCGGTGCGGGATCTGCGGGGCGTCGTCGTCACGCCGGCCACCGCCGAACTGGTCGCCGTACGCGACGATGCCACGGGTGACGACGCCGCGGGCGCGGTCGACACGGCGGTGATGGACTCCCGCGACGGGGTCGTACGGGTACCGCTGATCGGCGCCGGCGGGTGGTTGGCCGGCGTGCGGGTGGGCGACGAACTCAGGCTGCGTGACGCCCGTTCGTCACAGCGCCGCCTGCAGGTGGTGGCGGTACACGAACGTTCCGGAACCGAGGGCCCCGACGTCGCGGCCCACCAGGGGCTGCCGACGGTCACCGTGCAGGCGTGGAAGACGACCTATCTGGAGACCGGCGTAGAACTCCGGCACGGCGAGCGCCGGTGCCAGGTGGGACCGCTGCCGCGCCAGGCGCCCTACCACCTGGTGAGCCAGGGCGATCTCCTGCGGCTCACCCGCGATCTGTCGCCACGACCGGCCCGCCCGGCCCCGACCTCTCCTGACGACCCGGCCGGCCCGCCGACGATCGGCTGTACCTTCCCGGCCGTCTTCGACGCCGCCCGCCCTCAGGACCCGATCTCCCTTGACGACGGCAAGATCTCCGGCGTCATCGAGCGGGTCGACACAGACAGCATCGACGTCCGAGTGCTGCACGCCTCGGGCCGGAGCGTGAAGCTGCGCGCGGACAAGGGCGTGAACCTGCCCGGGACCCGAGTGCCCCATGAAGGACTGACCGAGGATGATCAGGCGGCCCTGGTCGTCGCTGTCGAGATCGCCGACCTCGTCGCGATCTCGTTCGTGCGCAGCCGGGCTGACGTCGAGCAGGCGCAGGAGGCGATCCGCGCCGCCGGACGCTGGGACGACCTCGGCCTGGTCCTGAAGATCGAGACCACCGAAGGGTTCGTGAACCTGCCGGAGCTGCTGCTGGCGGCGCTGCGGGCCCCGCGGGCCGGGGTGATGATCGCCCGCGGCGACCTCGCGGTGGAGGGCGGCTACCAGCGGCTCGCCGAGCTCCAGGAGGAGATCCTCTGGCTCGCCGCCGCCGCGCACGTGCCGACCATCTGGGCGACCGAGGTCCTCGACCAGCTGGCGAAGACCGGCACACCGGCGCGCGCGGAGGTCACCGACGCGGCGATGGGCCAGCGTGCCGAATGCGTGATGCTGAACAAGGGCCCGCACATCGACGAGGCCATCACCGCACTTGACGACATCCTGCGCCGGATGGCCGGCCACCAGCAGAAGAAGACCCCGATCTTCCGCCCGTTGCGGTCCTGGATCGGCCTGACACATCTGTAGTGCCAGGCCATCCCACCCCACAGGTCGCGAACCCAGGGCGGTGCTGGTACTGCTGCCCACCAGGCGCTGATCCGGGCGGCGGCCGGGTCGAACTCCTGGCGGTGTTCAAGCCAGTTCGTCAGGTGTTCGGGCATCGGATGATTAGGAGCCACTCGACGGGCAAAAAGCGCGATGTGACTCTTTTCGGCATTCATGCGTCCCATGAGCAGATCGCGCCCGGCGAGCTGCTGCGCGCCGTCGTTCTGGCCGAGCGGTCCGGCTTCGGGGCGGCGATGTCGTCCGACCACTTCTCGCCGTGGAGCGCCCGGCAGGGCGAGTCGGGCTTCGCCTGGACCTGGCTCGGCGCGGCGATGCAGGCGACGGGTCTGCCGTTCGGCATCGTCACGGCGCCCGGCCAGCGCTACCACCCGGCGATAAGTGCCCAGGCCATCGCGACGGTCGCCGCGATGTTCCCCGGCCGGTTCTGGGCCGCGCTCGGTACGGGTGAGGCCAGCAACGAGCACATCACCGGCGATCCCTGGCCGGCGAAGCCGATCCGGGCGGCGCGGTTGCGTGAGTGCGTCGACGTGCTGCGCGCCCTGTTCGCCGGCGAGGAGGTCACCCATCACGGCCTCGTCACCGTCGACCGGGCCCGGCTGTGGACACTGCCCGCCGAGCCGCCGGCGCTCGTCGGTGCGGCCGTGTCCCCGGAGACGGCGGCCTGGTGCGCCGAATGGGCGGACGGCCTGATCACCGTCAACGGGCCGGAGGAACGGCTGCGCGCCGTCGCCGACGCCTACCGCGACGCGGGCGGACGCGGCCCCCTGCGCCTGCAGGTTCACCTCAGCTACGCTCCCGACGCCGACGAGGCGAGGCGCCTCGCCCACGACCAGTGGCGCTCCAACGTGTTCCCGCCACCGGCATGCTGGGACATCGACCACGTCGACACGTTCGACGCGGTGTCCGCGCACGTCCCGCCGGCCGTCGTCGCCGAGACCGTCAACATCTCCAGCGAACCGGGCTGGCACGCCGATCGGCTCGCCCGCTACACCGAGCTCGGCTTCGAGGAGATCTTCCTGCACCACGTCGGCCAGCAGCTCGACGAGTTCATCGAGGTGTTCGCGGGCTCGGTGCTGCCGGAACTCACGGACTCCCCCCGCGCGGCGGCGGCGCAGCGGGAAGCGGTGCGGGCGTGAGGCTGACCAGGACAGCCGACCTCTGGTGGAAGAACGCGGTCGTCTACTGCCTGGATGTCGAGACCTTCTTCGACTCCGGCGGCGACGGCTGCGGCGACTTCCAGGGGCTGGCCCAGCGCATCGACTATCTCCACGAGTTGGGCGTCACCTGCCTGTGGCTGATGCCGTTCTACCCGTCCCCCGACCGCGACGACGGCTACGACATCACCGACTTCTACGGCGTGGACCCTCGCCTGGGCACCCACGGCGACCTGGTCGAGTTCCTGCGCCTCGCCCGCGACCGGGGCATACGCGTGATCGCCGACCTGGTCGTGAACCACACCTCCGACCAGCACCCGTGGTTCCGGTCGGCGCGTTCCGACCGCGACTCGCGCTACCGCGGCTTCTACGTGTGGCGGGACGAGCCCCCCGAGGACGGCCCGTCCGACGTGGTGTTCCCGGACAAGGAGGACAGCGTCTGGCAGTACGACGAGGAAGCCGGCCAGTACTACCTGCACCGGTTCTACAAGCACCAGCCCGACCTCGACGTCGCCAATCCCGACGTGCGCGATGAGATCGCCCGGGTGATCGGTTTCTGGCTGGAACTCGGGATCTCCGGTTTCCGGGTCGACGCGGTCCCCTTCCTGCTGGAGACGGCCGGCTTGTTGGACGCCGAGGACCTGCCGAATCCCCACGACTACCTTCGTGACCTGCGGGCGTTCCTGTCCCGGCGCAGTGGCGAGGCGATCCTGCTCGGCGAGGTCAACCTGCCGTACGCGGACCTGCGAACGTTCTTCGGGGACGAGGACGGCGACGAACTGACGATGTGCTTCGACTTCCCCGGCATGCAGCAGCTCTACCTGGCCCTGGCCCGCGAGGACGCCACCCCGCTCGCCACGGCCCTGCGGGAGCGGCCGGTCGCGCCGAAGGACGGGCACTGGGCGACCTTCGTGCGCAACCACGACGAGCTGACGCTTGACAAGCTG
Organism: Frankia sp. Hr75.2; assembly: GCF_949319125.1. NCBI lineage: Bacteria > Bacillati > Actinomycetota > Actinomycetes > Frankiales > Frankiaceae > Frankia > Frankia sp. Hr75.2. The sequence goes on from NZ_CASGGV010000199.1 coordinate 44,756, forward strand.
AGCGACGACGAGCGTGAAGAGGTGTTCGCCGCGTTCGGTCCCGACCCCTCGACGCAGCTGTACGGACGCGGGCTGCGCCGGCGGCTGCCGTCGATGCTCGGCGGGGACCCGGCACGCCTCCGCCTCGTCTACAGCCTGCTGTTCTCGCTGCCCGGAACGCCGACCCTCTTCTACGGCGAGGAGATCGGCATGGGCGAGAACCTGGCCGCCGAGGGCCGCCTCGCGGTGCGCACCCCGATGCAGTGGACCGGTGGTCCCAATGGCGGGTTCTCGACCGCCGGGCCCGACCGACTGGTCGGACCCGTCGTCGAAGGCGACTTCGGGCCGGCGAATGTCAACGTCGCGGCCCAGCGGGACGACCCCGGCTCACTGTTGTCCTGGTTCACCGCGATGATCCGCGAGTACCGGCGCTGCCCGGAGTTCGCCTGGGGCACCTGCACGGTGCTCGACTGCGCCGACCTCCCGTCCGTGTTCGCGCACCGTACCGATCTCAACGGCCAGACCGTCGTCGCGGTGCACAACCTCGGCAGGGAGCCCGCCGGCATACGCCTCGCGCTCGCCGGTGTCGAGCGCGGCAACCGGCTGGTGAGACTGGCCGGAGCGGATGAGGCCGGCGGTGACCTGGTCGCCGGTGACGGCGGCGCCGTCGAGCTCGACCTGGACGGCTACGGCTTCCGCTGGCTGCGAGTTCGTCGCGGCGGGACGGATGGACAGGTGCGACCGACGGTCGGCGAGTCGGCAGCCTGACCGGGGGCGTCGGCCGAACCGGTGAGGATGGCCGCGAGCTGCTGGTCGGTCATGGCGGGCAGTATGTCGAGCCGTGGACAGGCAAGGTGACGGTGTGGTCGATGGCTGGCTGGTGGCGGAAGTGCGGGCAGCGCTCGCGGGTGCCGCCGATCCGGCGAGGGCGCCCGGCATGCAGGCGTACATGAAGTCGGACATGCCTTACCGCGGTGTGCCGAAACCTGTCCGGACGCGGGTGCTGCGCCCCGTCTTCGCCGCGCGGACGCTGACGGACCCGCTCGGCTGGACGGCGACCGCCCTCGCGCTGTGGCGGGAGGCCGCATACCGGGAGGAGCGGTACGCGGCGATCGACCTGACCGGTCACCGCGCCTATCGCGCCTACCAGCAGGCGGGGACGCTGGAGATGTACGAGGAAATGGTCGTCACCGGCGCCTGGTGGGACTACGTGGACGAGATCGCCTCCCACCGGGTCGGCCCACTGCTCGCCGCCGACCCCGCCGCGATCCGTCCCGTGGTACTGCGCTGGAGCCGCGACGGCGACCTGTGGCGGCGCCGCACGTCGATCATCTGCCAGCTTTCGTTCAAGGCAGCGACCGACCTCGACCTCCTGTACGCCTGCATCGACGCGAACCTCGACGACAGGGATTTCTTCATCCGCAAGGCGATCGGCTGGGCGCTGCGCCAGTACGCCTGGACCGACCCGGCGGAGGTCCGCCGTTTCGTCACCGCTCGCGGCGACGCCCTGTCGCCCTTGTCTCGTCGCGAGGCGCTGAAGAACATCGGCTGATCCGTCTCGTACCTGCGCCGCCGGTGCCACGGGCGGGCGACGACGAGCCACACGGGCTCGAAGCGGATCGACGTGCCCCACCACAGCAGCGGGGTGAGCAGCAGCCACCCGGCCGCCGCGATCCCCGCCCCGGCGTTCGCCGACAGGTCCAAGAACAGCGGACACCGCCTCCTCGACGACGAAACTGTGCAGGCCGGCCGGCGGTTCCGCGGAACCGCCCGGGCCGGAGCTCGCGCTGCCGACGAATGCGGCACATGCCGCCCACCGACCGGTGTGGCGATCGACGCATGTCACGGCTCCCGACTGTCCGGTCACGGCGCGGGTTATTGTTCATTTTCGGGGTGTCCGGCGACGTCGGACACCCCGAGATCACCTCGGGTGGGGGGCTGGGTGAGCGGTGGACCGGATCCGCGGCCGGAGTTCGCGGAGCGGCTGCGGACACTGCGGGACGCCGCGGGCCTGTCGATCCGTGACTTGGTGGCCGCCAGTGCGAAGACCCCGCGGCGGCGGCCCGGGGTACCTCCGTTGCGTCTGAAGCGCAGCACCATCGACGGAATGATCAGCAGAAGCCGGCCGGTGCGTCCCGCGCAGGATCACGTCGAGGTGTTCGTCGACACCTGTATCCGGATCGCTGAGGAGTCTGGCAGGCCGCTGCCTGACGATCTGCGGGACAGGCAGGCATGGGAAGACGCCTACCACAATCTATTGATACGGATGGCCGGCCTGCGCAGCGTCAACCGCTCGGCCACGGAGGCGGCCAGACGGTTGAGACGGGTCGAACCGGCGTCCGCCGCCCCGCCGGCCGCCGCGGCACCGGCCGCCCGGCTGGTGAATGGCGGCCGGGCGCTGTTCGTGGGGCGGCCGGACGCGTTGAGTCAACTACGCCGCGCGGTCGCCGAGGTTCAGGGTGGGCGGCCGCGGGTCGCACTGCTCGAGGGGCCGGCGGGAATCGGTAAGACGGCGCTGGTCCGCCATCTCCTCGGCGACACGGACGTGGGATGCGTGCTGTGGGCGAGCGGCGAGGATGACGAGACGGGACTCAGTTTCGGGGTGCTCGACCAGCTGACGGCCGAAGCGGCCAGGGTCGTCGGGCCGGATCCGGTTTTCCCGGGCGGGCCGGCGGCCGCCGGCCGGGTCCCGTCGCCCGACCCGCTGGTCGCCGGCGAGGCTCTGGTCGACCTGCTCGGCGAGTTGCAGCGCTCCGGTCCGGTCGTGCTGGTCGTCGACGACGCGCACTGGGCCGACCGGCCGTCCCTGCAGGCGCTGACGTTCGCGCTGCGGCGGCTGCGGGCCGACCGGGTTTTCGCCGTGCTGATGGTCCGGGATCTGGTGGACGCGCAGCTGCCGGACGGGCTCCGCCGGCTGCTGATGGACGAGCGGACTGTCCGGATCCTGCTCGAAGGGTTGGACGACACCGAGCTGCGGGCCCTGAGCTCCGCGCACGCCACCGGGCCGCTGTCCTGGCGGGCGTGCGTCCGCCTGCGGGCCCACACGGGGGGCAATCCGCTGCACGCCCGTGCGCTGCTCGAACAGGTCCCGGCCGAGGCCTTCGACAATCTCGAGGTGCCGCTTCCGGTGCCGCGCTCGTTCGCGATGCTCGTCGTGGCGAGGCTCGCGGCGGCACCGGTCCAGGGCCGGGAGCTGGCGACCGCCGCCAGCGTTCTCGGCGCGCATCCCACGTTGTCCCAGGCCGCGGCGGTCGGCGGGCTGGACGAGCCGCTGCGTGCTCTGGAGCAGGCGATCGAGGCGGGGCTGCTGGTGGAGCAGCCGGTCGCGCGGGGCCTTCGGTTCCCGCATCCCCTGGTGCACGCCGCCATCTACGAGCAGGCGGGACCGGCGCGGCGGGCCGAGCTGCACACCCGTGCGGCGGCTCTCGCGGAAGAGGAGGCCCTGCGGCTGCACCACCTGGCCCGTGCCGCCACCGGACCGGACGGCGCGCTGGCCACGGAGCTGGCCCGGTTGGGCCGGGAGGAGGCGACCGCGGGGGCCTGGGCCGCCGCCGCGGGCCATCTGTCCACCGCTGCGCGGCTCGCCCCGGCGCGTGCCGAGTACGAGCAGCTGATGTTGGAGGCGGCGGACTGTCAACTGCTTACGGGTGACCTGCCTGATCTCTTCGGGAAGGAGGCCGAGGTCCGCGGTTTCCGGCCGACCGCCTGGCGCGACTACCTGCTGGCCCGTTTCGCCTTCCAACGCGGTGATGCGGACGAGGCCGAGACGCTGCTGCGGAACGCCTGGAAGCGCTGTGCCCCCGACAGCGGGACCGACGCCGACCCGCTGCTTGGTGCTCGGGTGGCCGGATGGCTTGCCGCTCTCTACTCGACGAAACTCCGTGGCGCCGAGTCCGCCGAGTGGGCCGGGCGGGCGCTGGAGCTGAGTTCCGGCCACGCGGCGTTCGACCTCATCGGGCAGATGCGGATGAGCGGGCTGGCAGCGAGCGGGCAGCTCGACGCGGTGCTTGAGTCGGTCGCCGACCTGCCGGACCCCGCTGTCGCCTCCGTGGCCGAGCTGGACGTGCTCGCCGGCCGGGGACAGATCTACGCCCTGGTCGACAATCTCGCCGACGCCCGCCGGGATCTCGGCGGAGTCCTGGCTGCCAGCCGGGGCCGCTCGCTGCTGTTCCGGGTACTGGTCACGACCACACTCGCTCAGGCCGAGTACCGGGCGGGGCTCTGGGACGACGCCGCGATCCACTGCGATCTCGCGCTGTCGCTGATGGCCGACTCCGACGACGGCGCGCTGGTCCCGTACTGCCACCAGATCGGCGTCCTGGTTCCCGCAGCCCGCGGCCAGTGGGAACAGGCTGAGAAACACGTCGGGACAACGCAGGTCTTCGCCGAAAGCGGGTTTCCCCACCTCATCGCGAGCGCGGCCATCGCTATGGCACACCTGGCACGGGCCCGTGGCCGGTCCGCCGAGATCGTCGCCGTCCTCGAACCACCGGTCCGGTCCGGGCTACTGGACCTCGATGCCGAGCCTGGCATATCCGGATGGCAGGACATCCTTGTCGACGCGCTGGTGGAGGTCGGCGACCTCCACCGGGCCGAGCAGGTTCTGATCCGGTTCGAGAGGGCGGCCAGGCGGCGAGGGCGCCGCTCCGCGATGGCAGCCGCTGCCCGCAACCGCGGCAACCTGGAAGCGCTCCGCGACAACCCGGGCGCGGCCGCCGCAGCCTTTCGCGCGGGCCTCGCAGAGGCAGAGCAGATCGAGCTGCCCTTTGAACGGGCGCTGCTCCGCCACTCCTACGGCAGCTTCCTACGCGGGGCAGGCCGCCCCGCGGACTCGGTCAGGCAGCTACAGGCCGCCCACGACACCTTCACCCTGTTGGATGCCCGTCCATATCTGGACCGTTGCGAGAGCGAACTGGTCGCATGCGGATGGACACCTCGGGAGGGCCGTCGCCGGGAACGGGACGCATCCCGGTTGACCACGCTGGAGCTCGCCGTCGCGAAGTTGGTCGCCGCGGGTCTCACCAACCGTCAGGTTGCCCGGGAGCTCGTCCTCAGTGAGAAGACCGTCGAACACCACCTGCGCGCCGTGTTCGGGAAGCTGCACGTGACGGCGCGGACCCAGCTGGCCAGCAGGCTCCTCGCCGCCGGCGGCGTCTCCCAGCCGGACCACGCCGATGCGGGTCTCGTCCAGCCCGACTGATCGGGCTGTTCCCTCCCGTCTGCGTTGACCCGACACCTGCCGGCCGTGGCGCAGAAGGCCGCTGAGGTTCGGCCTGACGCAATACGACACGGTGCCCCACGAGTTGGCCCGCCCGGCGTCCGGCCGCGCCGGACACTCCTGCTGACGGCCGTCAAGCCCCCCGGCGGTTCCGGACGGTCCCTCACGGCGGATGCGTCCGGTGAGATCGCCGGACAGAACGAACGACAGCCACCATGTCCCCATGAACCAACGTCGGCTCGGGCCCTTACCCGAGCCCAGTCTCGTCCGCGGGACGGAACTCGCCGACGGGGGCCCGCGCTGCCCACTGGTCGGCTTTCCTCACGCTGTCGCGGAGGGTGAGGAATCATAACGTTTCGGTCAGGGGGATCCGGGCATGTCGCAGCTGCGTGAGGACATCGAGCAGGCCAAACAGAAGATGCGGCTCAGGAGCAGGAGCAGCCGAGAGATCAAATACCTTGCGGAACACCTGTGGGAGGGTGAACGCGTCGAGCGCCTGGCCAGGGGCTCGTGCGGTAAGGGCGGTGGACTTGTGGTACTTACTGATCGCCGCCTGCTGTTCGTTTTGGAAGGTCGGAAGCGGAGGGCCAGCGAGGAATTCCCGCTGAGGAACGTCTCCTCGGTGGAGTGGGCTGCCGGGCTGGTACTGGGAAAAATTGTCGTCCTCGCATCGGATAGCCAGGCGGAGATCACGAACGTGAACAAGCGTGCCGGCAGGGAGATCGCGGATCTGATCCGGAACCGTCTTGGCCTGGCGTCACCCGCTCCGACTCCCGTCGCCGTTCCGCCTGGCGATCCGGACCTCAATGATCGGCTGCGCAGGCTCGGTGAGCTGCGAGAAGCAGGCGTTCTCACCCGTGAGGAGTTCGAGGGCAAGATGGCCCGCCTGCTCCGACCCGGGTGAGGCCCGCGTCGATGACAGCCTCGCGGGGCGAGGAACTCGAAGATCCCCCGCGAATGTCGCTATCGGATTTCGGGCCGCTGCTTCCCGGGGGCGGGCGCCGACAAATGGGGGCCAGCGTGGATCTTCCTGTGCTGAATCGTATTTACGTCGGAGGCCGCGCGGTGCTGCCCCTACTCGCGGTCCTCGTGACGCTCGGCTTGTCCGGGTGCGGTACCCCGGGTGCGGAGGCGACGCCTTCGCCCGCACCCGGGCAACAGCGCACGCCGGCCACCAGCGGAAACAAGCCTGCGGAACCGGCGCTGCCGTCGGCCGGAGTGGGAGCGAACCCCTGCGCGCTCGTGTCCAGGCCGGAGGCCGAGAAACTTGCCGGCACGTCGCTCAACAGCCCCGTTTTGCTGGCCGAGACGTGCACCTACACAGCGCCACCCAGCGGGCCAACGGCCCAGGTTGAGGTTTTCGTCGGGGAAACCGCCGAGAATTATCTTACCGCCGAGCGTGGCATAGGCCACGATCTCCGCCCGTTGTCGGGAGTCGGCGACGAGGCATATATCGAGGACGGGGGGATCTTCGTCAACAAGGCCGGCCGCTGGGTATCGGTCAAACTGGTGCGCAGCAACGACCCGGCGGAAAACAACGGGCCACTCGAGGACCTGGCGCGCACGGTTTCCGACCGGATCTGACCACCCGGGACACGGGTACGGCAGCCTGACCGAGGTCAGGTGGCGAGCAGGTAGTCCACGAGCGCCTGCGGCTGGCTCAGCGCGAGGAGGTGCCCGCCGGGCAACGTGTCCGCCTCGACGCCCAGCCGTTCCCGGGCGACCCGCCGCTGGAAGTCGACCGGGAAGAACCGGTCGTCGGCGCCGGCGGCGACCCGGGTCGGGACGTCGGGCCAGGCGTCGAGGTCACACGTCGAGGCGAACACCGCGGCGCTCTCGGCCCGCTGGTGGGCCTCACCGTCGGCCGCGACCTGGCGCGGCAGATCGTGCAGGAAGTACACCTCTGGATCGAACTCGGTGCCGTACCCGGCCGCCCGCGCCTCCTCGGCGCCGGTGTTGCCCCACCAGTCGCCCGGTGTCTCACCCGGCGCGGGGACCATCGCGTTCACCAGGACGACGCCGCGCACCGGTGTCCGCGCGGCGACGAGCGGCGCGGTGAACCCGCCGAGCGACTGGGCGACGACGACCACGTCGTCCTGCCCGCGCACCGCGTCGAGGACGAGGGCGGTGTACTCCGGCAGCCCGGCGGACTCGTCGTCGCCCGGCAGGTCCACGGCGACGGCCTGGTGGCCCCGCGACGTCAGCAGCGGGATGACGCGGTGCCAGTACCACGCGGCGCCGCCGGCGCCGGGGATGAGCGCGAAGGTCGTCACCGGGTGGTACCTACCGTTCCTTCAGCCAGTCGACTCCTTCAGCCAGTCGACGAGGTGGGTCTCGCTGAGCGCGGCGTCGTCGCCGGGCACCAGGGTTTCATCATCCAGCGGCGCGCCGAAGTAGCGTGCCCGGGGGTCGGCGACGACGGGGCGAGGGTCGTCGCGGGCGGACAGCACCGTGCGGACGAGGTCGTCGAGCCGGAACCGCTCCGGGCCCGCGATCTCCGTGACGCCGTTCGTCGGTGTCCCGAGCGCGGCGCCGCTGACCCCGGCGGCGACGTCGTCCGCCGCGATCGGCTGGATGCGCACCGGGGGGACGCGCACGGTGCCGGCCTCGGTGCCCGCGTCGGCGATGCTGCCGACGAACTCGAAGAACTGGGTGGCGCGGACGACGGAGTAGGGGATCGGGCCGGCCGCGACCAGTGCCTCCTGGGCGCTCTTCACGCGGAAGTACCCGCTGGCGGCGAGGCGTTCGGTGCCGATCACCGAGAGCACCACGTGGTGCCCGACCCCGGCGGCCGCCTCGGCGGCGAGCAGGTTGGCGGTCGAGGTCTCGAAGAAGCGCAGCACCGCGTCGTCCTCGAACGACGGTGAGTTCGACACGTCGACGAGCACGGCGGCGCCGTCGAGAGCGGCCGCCAGGCCCTCGCCGGTGAGGGCGTTGACGCCCGTCCGGGGCGAGGCGGCCACCGTCTGGTGCCCGATCCCGGCCAGCCGGGCCACGACCCGGGAGCCGACGAGCCCGCCGCCACCGATCACAACGATCTTCATGATGACCCTCTCGCGATGTTCCGAGCGCCGAGTTCCGACTCGCCCGATCCGGCCGCGGGCCCCGGGCCCGGCTCCGTCCGGTCGGGGCCACCGCCGCGCACCCAGCCTGGACGTCCGCCGGCGCGTACCCGCGACGACGCGCGGGAGGCAGCCGGACCCGGGCCCGGGCGGCGCTCCTGGGACCGTGAAACGGGCCGGATCACGTCCAACGGTTTCGCCCGACGCCGGACACGGTTAATTATTGGAGTCGGTTTCGGACTCGTCCCTCCGTGGGAGCCGGCGGGACCTACGGAGGGACACGCCGTGGACGACACGGTCAGCTACGCACGGCGGATTCGAGAGCTCGTCGGTGAGCGCCCCGACGAGATCGCGTTACGCCACATCGCGCTGGACGGCACCGAACCGGCGTTCACCTGGGCCGAGCTCGATCGGCGCTCGGGCCAGCTCGCCGGTGCCCTCGCGGCCCGCGGGCTCGGCCCCGGCGACCTGCTCGGGCTGGGGCTGCGCAACTCGCCGCAGTTCGTGTTCAGCGCGCTGGCGGCCTGGAAGCTGGGCGCCGTGCCGGTGCCGGTGCGCTGGGACCTGCCGGACTGGGAGTTCACCCGGCTGCGGGAGACCGTCGACGCGCCGGTGTTCCTCGGGCCCGAGGACATCCCGTGGATCGACGCGACGGCCGACCTCGCCGTCCCGGACCTGCCCGACGCGACGTCACCGCAGACCAACGGCATCTGCAGCAGCGGCTCGACGGGCACGCCGAAGGTGATTCTCAACGCGCGGCCGGCCGTCTTCGACGCCCGTGCCACCGCGCCGTTCGTCGACCAGTGGAGCCCGGTACCGCGGCCGCAGGTGATCCTGGTACTCGCCCCGATGTACCACGCCAACGGGTTCTCCACCCTGTACAACCTGCTGGCGGGGGACAGGCTGGTGGTGATGGAGAAGTTCGACGCCGCCCGGGTCGTCGGCGTGATCGAGCGTCACCGGATCAGCACGTTCACCGCCACCCCGACCATGCTGCAGCGCATCGGCGACCTGCCGGACGTCGACGGCCGCGACCTGTCCAGCATCGAGTGGATCATGCAGGGCGCGGCGCCGATGCCGCCGTCGCTGGTGCACCGGTGGGCCGGGCTGATCGGCGCCGAGCGCATCGTGATGGCCTACGGGATGACCGAGGCACTCGGCATCACCGCGCTGCGCGGAGACGAGTGGATGTCCAGGCAGGGCAGCGTGGGACGTGGCTTCCGGGGCACCGAGGTCCGGATCCTGGGCGCCGACGGCGAACCGGCGCCGACCGGTGAGATCGGCGAGATCTACCTGCGCGCGCCGCGGTCGAGCTACGGCGGCTACACCTACCTCGGCCAGGCGCCGCGGCTGCGCCGCACCGACGACGGCTTCGAGACCGTGGGCGACCTCGGTTACCTCGACGCCGACGGCTTCCTGTACCTGGTGGACCGCCGGGTCGACGTGATCATCACCGGCGGGGCGAACGTCTTCCCGGCCGAGGTCGAGACGGCGCTCATCGACCATCCCAAGATCGCTGACATCGTCGTCATCGGGCTGCGGGACCCGGAGTGGGGCCGGCGGGTGCACGCCGTCGTGCAGCCTGCCGACCCGGCCCAGCCTCCGTCGTCCGCGGAGGTCATCGCCTACGCGAAGAGCCGGCTCGCCGCCTACAAGGTGCCCAAGACGATCGAGATCGTCGAGGCGCTCCCGCGCAGCGAGGCGACGAAGATCAACCGCGGCGCGCTCGTCGAGGCCCGCGGCGGCTGACCCCGCCAGGGCGAAGGGCCCCGGCCCCGGTGCCGGCCTCGGCGGCGAGGGCGCCGCCGAGGCCGGGGTGAGATCACGGTGCGGCGATGGATCCGGCCGTCACGAGTGGGAGGTCGTCCGCCGTGACCAGGCCGGGGGGCGCGGCCACCACGGCCGGAACGGCGTTCACCGCCGGGTTGGCGGTGTGCGCGTCGCGGTCCACGGCGTCCGCGGAGTACTCGAACTCGTAGCGGAGCCGCACGTTGGGGTGCCCGCGGATCTCCATGACGTACCCCTCCTCGATCGGCCAGTCGGGCTCCATGGCGTTGCCCAGCCGCCACAGCAGGCCCAGCTCGATCAGCGGCCGGCCCCGCACGATGCCCTGCCAGCGGCCTTTCAGCCCGCACACGGTGCCCCGCGGGATCGTCATGTAGCCGAGGTCGAGGTCCCTGGTCGCCAGCCCGAACTCGGGTGCGTAGCGCACCTCGTCGAGATCGGCGCCGAGGGCCTTCGCGATCACCTCGACCGCGTCCTGGAAGACGAGCTGGCGCTGCTTCGCCGCGTCGGCCAGCCCCGGGGTGTCCGGCGGTGACCCGAAGCCGAGCGCCTGCCACGTCTCGGCCGACGCGTAGTGGGTGCAGTCGGCCGCCTCGAAGATCGATATCTTCTCCACCTCGCGGCACAGCGCGGCCGCGGTGAGGCCCACGACGCCGGCCAGGCCAGGGTTGATCCCGGTTCCGTACAGGGACACGCCGCCGCGCCGCGCGGCCTCGTGCAGGCGGTTCATGTCCTTCTCGCCGTAGGACCGGCCGGTGAGGAAGTTCGCCGTGGAGATCACGTTGATGCCGGCCTCGAGCAGCCGCACCATGTCGTCGACGTCCCACAGCAACGGCATGTAGAGCACGACGTCGGGCCGCAGCGCGATGATCGCGTCGAAGCTGCTGGTGGCCTGGACGCCGAGCGGCGGTAAGCCGCACAGCTCACCGACGTCCTTGCCGTCCTTCTCGGCGCTCCACGCGAAACAGCCCACGAGTTCCAGGCGCGGATGCGCGAGGACGGCGCGCACCGCGCTGCGCGCGACACCTCCGGTGGTCCACTGGACGACTCGAATGCTCATGCTCTTCTCCGATCGCTGGGTGGCCGCACTGGACGGCGAAGTGGTGGTCGTCCTTCCGCCGCCAGCCGTCGCGGGTCGCGTAGATCCGGACGCCGTCGAGCGCGTGCATACCCTCAGCCTCCGGCCGGGGTCGGCCGGGGTCGGCGGGACCGGTCACGCGCTGACACGGGCGGGTCTGGCACGGGGGAGGACGGAAAAGACCCAGCGGCGCATACCGCCGCTAAATCATCTGCCTTCGCTAAATCATCATCCATGTTGAAGGCAGTCTAATGTTGCCAATTCCCTAGTCAATGGCGGCGGGGCCTACCGGACGAAGGCGGGCATCGTCTCCCAGCCGCGGACCGTCGAGGTGCGGGCCTGGACGGCGTTGTCCCAGTCGATCTCCCAGGTCGGGAACCGGCTGAGGACCTCGTCCAGGGCGACCCGGCCCTCGAGCCGGGCCAGCGCGGCCCCGAGGCAGTGGTGGATGCCATAGCCGAAGCTGAGGTGGCGGCCGACGTCGCGGTGGACGTCGAAGCGGTCAGGGTCGGCGAAGCGGCGCTCGTCCCGGTTCGCCGAGCCGTTCAGCAGCACCATGATGCTGCCCTCGGGCACGGTGTGGCCGTGGTGTTCGACGTCGCGGGCGACATGGCGCGCCTGCACCGGTGAGGGCGCCTCGAAACGCAGCAGCTCCTCGATCGCGTTCGGAATGAGCGAGCGGTCCGCGACGAGTTCGCGCCGCTGGTCGGGGTTCTCGGCGAGAATCTTTCCGGTCCAGCCGATGAGCCGCGTGGTCGTCTCGTTCCCGGCCCCGGCGAGCATCGTGACGTAAGTGAGAACTTCCTCTCGATGGAGCTTGCGGACGGTGCCCGTCTCGTCCTCGAACTCGGCGTTCAGGAGCTCCGTCATCAGGTCGTCGGAGGGATGCTCGGCCCGCCAGTCGATGTAGGCGCCGAACTCGTCGGAGTTGAAGTCCTCGGCCGAGACCGAGAGCTCTTCACCCTCGCGCAGCTGCAGGCCCTCGTCGAGACGGTCCCGGATCGCCTCCTGGTCGGATTCCGGGATTCCCAGGAGAAAGCCGATCGTGCGCATCGGCATCTGCGCGCCGAGGTCCCGGATGAAATCGAAGCGCTCGGTCCCGACAAGGGGATCGAGGGAACGCGCGCAGAACTCGCGGATTTTCGACTCCAGCGCGTTCATCTTCCGCGGGGTGAAGACCCGGGCGAGCAGGCTGCGGTGAATGTCGTGGATCGGCGGGTCCTCGAAGAGAATGATTCCCGAGGGCAGCTCGATGTTGGCCTTGATGAGCTCCAGGATGGATCCCCGGCCGGACCGGTAGGTGTTCCAGTCACTCAGGCAGGGCTCGACGTCCTCGAAGCGGCTGAGGGCGTAGAAGTCGTACTTCTCGTTGTAGTAGAGAGGTGCCTCGTCGCGCATGCGCCGCCAGACCGGGTAGGGGTCGGCGTCGATCTGGGCGTCGTAGGGATCGTAGTAGACGTCGCTGGGGCTGGTTAACGGCATGTTCCACTCCTCCGTGCGATCGAACGACGCGCCCGGCGCGCCGCCGCGCGTGTGAGCCCTGCCACCACTGCTACCGACCGTACCGGGGCGACCGCCCACGCTCGCCGTCGGCGGGATGCGACACGGCAGGTCGGCCGGTGCCGAGGGCGCCCCGTCGACAACGTGCGCCGCTCCACCACCGGCTCGGTGCCCGCTCCCGGCGATCTCCGTCGGCCCTGTGACTGCCCGCACACCGAGACGACGGTGCTTGGATGTCCTGCTTTCGTGTGGAGCGAGCCGCGGGTGCCGGTGCCGCCGGCGGTCCGCCGGCTGTTCCCGGCCGGCGGGTGCCCCGTCCCACGTCGGTGACGATCGACATGGATGCCCAGCCGCCATGGACTACCGTGGCGAGGCCACTCGCCGCGCCGGCCCGGGCGCTGCCCGACCAGCCATGACCACCGGTTCTCCAGCCGCCTCGGAGAGCCGGCCCGACGAAGGAGTTTCTGACCAGAATGCCTCTGCGTGCTCGCCGGTCGTGTCTGGCTGTTCCGGCTTCGAACGTGAAGATGTTGGGTAAGGCGCAGGGGCTTCCTGCCGACCAGATCTTCTGTGATCTGGAGGACTCGGTCGCTCCGGGGGCGAAGGAGTCGGCGCGGGGGAACGTCGTGTCGGTGTTGAACGAGGGTGACTGGGCGGGTAAGACCCGGGTCGTGCGGGTCAATGACCTGACGACGAAGTGGACCTACCGTGATGTCGTGACCGTGGTCGAGGGCGCGGGGGCGAACCTGGACTGTGTGATGCTGCCGAAGGTGCAGACCGCCGCGCAGGTGCAGTGGCTGGATCTGTTGCTGACGCAGATCGAGGAGGTGATGGGTTTCGAGGTCGGGCGGATCGGTATCGAGGCGCAGATCGAGAACGCGCTGGGTCTGTCGAACGTGAAGGAGATCGCGTTCGCCAGCCCGCGGATCGAGACGATCATCTTTGGTCCGGCGGATTTCATGGCGTCGATGAACATGCCGTCCCTGGTGGTGGGTGCGCTGAACCCGGATTATCCGGGGGACCCGTTCCACTACGTGCTGTTCAAGATCCTGGAGGCGGCGCGGGCGCGGGGGGTGCAGGCGATCGACGGGCCGTTCCTGCAGATCCGGGATGTGGAGGCGTTCCGTGGGGTGGCGAAGAAGTCCGCGGCGTTGGGTTATGACGGTAAGTGGGTGCTGCATCCGGGGCAGATCGACGCCGCGAACGAGGTGTACGCCCCCCGGCAGGAGGATTACGACCACGCCGAGCTGATCCTGGACGCCTATGCCTGGCACACCTCGGATGAGGGTGGGCTGCGGGGCGCGGTGATGCTCGGGGACGAGATGATCGATGAGGCGAGCCGGAAGATGGCCGAGGTGATCGCGGGCAAGGGTCGTGCCGCGGGTATGGCGCGTACCGCCCGTTTCGAGCCGCCGGCCGGCTGACCCGGTCTGGCTGTTTCCCCGTCGAGACCTCAAGGACACAGGAGCCGCTATGGGCAGGATCGCGCAGACCGACGGGCTGACCGAGGTGCAGTCCGACATCCTCGCGGCGGTGCGGTCGTTCGTGGACAGGGAGATTCTGCCGAACGCGGGGGATCTTGAGCGTAAGGACGAGTATCCCGAGGCGATCGTCGAGGCGATGAAGGAGATGGGCCTGTTCGGGATCACGATCCCGGAGGAGTACGGCGGTCTCGGTGAGTCGTTGCTGACGTACGCGCTGGTGGTGGAGGAGATCGCCCGTGGGTGGATGAGTGTGTCCGGGGTGATCAACACTCATTTCATCGTGGCGTATCTGGTGTTGCAGCACGGTACCGACGAGCAGCGGGAGCGGTTGTTGCCGCGGATGGCGACCGGTGAGCTGCGTGGGGCGTTCTCGATGAGTGAGCCGGGGTGTGGTTCGGATGTGTCGGCGATCACGACCCGGGCTGACCGTGACGGCGACGAGTACACGATCACGGGGCAGAAGATGTGGCTGACCAACGGTGCCCGTGCCGGTCTGGTCGCGACGTTGGTGAAGACGGATGAGGGTGCGGAGTCGGTCTATCGGAACATGACGACGTTCCTGTTGGAGAAGGAGCCGGGGTTTGGTACCGACGGTGGTATCACGATTCCGGGCAAGCTGGAGAAGCTCGGGTACAAGGGTGTCGAGACCACGGAGATGATCCTGGATGGTCATCGGGCGCCGGCGAGTTCGATTCTGGGTGGTCCGGGGGCGGCGGGTCGTGGTTTCTACCAGATGATGGACGGGGTGGAGGTCGGGCGGGTCAACGTCGCGGCCCGCGCCTGCGGGATCATGATCCGGGCGTTCGAGCTGGCGATCGCCTACGCTCAGCAGCGGCGGACGTTCGGCCGTCAGATCGCTGATCATCAGGCGATCGCGTTCAAGCTCGCGGACATGGCGACCAAGGTCGAGGCGGGTCATCTCATGATGGTCAACGCCGCGCGTAAGAAGGACAGCGGGCAGCGTAACGACGTCGAGGCCGGGATGGCCAAGTACCTCGCCAGTGAGTACTGCCATGAGGTGACCACCGAGTCGTTCCGGATCCACGGTGGCTACGGGTACTCCAAGGAGTACGAGATCGAGCGCCTCTACCGGGAGGCCCCGTTCATGCTCATCGGCGAGGGGACGTCCGAGGTGCAGAAGCGCATCATCAGCCGCGCCCTGCTCAAGGACTACAGACTCCGTTGAACGGGTGATGCGTCCGGCGGCGAGCGGGTCCATGCCCGGGCCCACGCCGTCGGCGGGCGCGGTGTCCGGCCCGCGACGACGGCGTGCGCCTCACCGGTCGGCCGGTGCCCCCTCCCGGCTCGGGAGCGCGATGACGGCGGATCCGGGCATGACGTTCGTGTCCCGCTGGTTGGTCGCCCAGGTCTCCACACGCACGATATGGTCGCCGTCGGCGTCGATCTCCTTGGCCACCACGCGGCCACCCAGTCGCACCACGTCCGAGAGGTATACGTGGCTGCGGTACTGGCCGTGCAGGGCCTTGAGCGTGCCGTCGTCGCCCATCCAGCTGGTCAGGGAGTGGATCTGCCAGCAGGTGCGCTGGATGCCGACGTCGTAGGCGATCTGGGCGCCCTGCAGGCGGGCCGCGTAGTCGTTGTAGTGCACCGAGTAGACCGGTTCGAGGGCGTGTGTGTTCGGATCGCGGAACGCCCATTTCGGGTGCTTGTGGTAGCGCCGCAGCGCGACCCCGTGCGCGGACAGCCGGGGAATGGGAGCGGCACCCGCGGCGATGTAGGCGATGAAGTCGGTCAGCCCGATCGGGCCCTTGGTGATGACGTCGATCTCGTCACCGACGGCAACGTCGTCCCAGTAGCGCGGCTCCGCGCCGCGGGGGCGTTCGGCGAGGACGTCCGCCTCGATCGCGGTGAGCTCGCTGTCCGTCCACGGGTGGGGCAGCTCGATCTTGCGGGAGTCGCGCCGCTTCTGCATCTCGCCGCGCTCGAAGCGCATCCGGGAGCAGATGAAGGTCGCGACCAGTTCGCCATGCTGGTTGCGGTACTCCTGGCGCAGGTAGTCCTTGATGCGGCGGCCGCCGAAGTTGCTGTCGGTCGGCCCGTCGAACCCGTCGAACACCACGGTGGCTGTGATCTTGTCGTCGAGTCGGATCGGCCGTTCGAAGGTCATGGTCGTCTCGGCGTGGAACCCGCCCAGGCCGCGCCATCCCACCTGGACGGAGCCGAGGCAGGCGAAGACGAAGCTGGGGGGAGCGACGATGCCGCCGTGCCGCGTCCCCGCCGCATAGTCGGCGTCGGTCCACAGCGGGTTGTCGTCACCTATCCCCTCGGCGAAGCGCAGGATGGCGAGGCGGGTCGCGTACTCGTTGTTGACGCAGGCGTCGGTGCGCAGCTGCGTCCCGATCAGCGCCCGCATTTCCTCGAGCAACTCGTCGGTGAATGTGCCCAGCGCCAGTTCTCTCGCGATGCCGTCGGTCTTTTCCTCGTGTGTCGTCGTCATCTGCTCCCAATCTGCGTTCGTGCGGAGTGCGTGGGTGTGGTCCGGTGGCCTGGGGGCTTCGACCGGCTGGGGGACCCGGGCCTGGGTGGCCGCTGCGACGCCGCGGCCATGGACGGAGGACCCCACGCCCACGGGTGCGGTGGCGGTCGAGCCGGCGACTCCCTGTGCGGGGCCCGCGGAAACGGGACGAAGCCGGCTGCTCCCCGGCCGTCGGGTCGTAGCAGGCGGCGCCCGGCCTGGCTCGCGGGCATCGAGGTGTTCCACGCCGGCAGGGTGGGTGGGCGGATCCAGGGCCCGCGGGCGTGAACGGACGAGCCGCCGTGCGCCGTGACCGGAACGCGGCCGACCGCGGCCCCGGTGGACGGCCTCGACGGACGGCATCGACCAACCCCCTCGCTCGTTCCTAAATCGGAACGTCGGGTCGCCATTACGGATACTTCCACCGTGTGGCGTGGGTGTCAACGCGGTCGGGGGGAGGTCCGGTCCGAGCGGGTGGCTCGCGTGGGGCTATTGACCACCCGTGGTGGCGCGGCTAATTTCCCTCCAGAGTTCCTGATTGGAGATGCTAGTTCGTATATACGAACCGGTTGAGTCGCGGACCGTGATGCCGCGGCGCCGGTCGTGGTCTGAGTACGACCCCGCCAGGGCCCTGTCCCGGTCCATGACGAACAGCCGAGGAGCCCCGGCTACCGGGTCGGGCCGTCTACATGGCGGATGGGTCGGGGTGAGGAGCCACCCGCCGGGAAAAGGAGCGCCCGCCGGGTTTTTACCTGGCGGCTGGTGTGCAATCCATAGAAGCCCGGAAAGAGCCTGCCGAAGGTAGTGAATAGATAGGTCAGATCCGGCCCATCCGGGTCGCCCGACAACTCGCGGAGTTTGCCTGATGACGCTACAAGACGTGCCTGCGCAGGATCCCGCCATCGACCAGTCTATCGCCAGTGAAAATCGGTCGGATCCAAAGAAGATGCGCAGGGTCGCCCTGGCAAGTTTACTGGGAACCGTCGTAGAGTTCTACGATTTCGGTATTTACGCCACCGCGGCGGCCCTGGTCTTCGCGGACGCGTTCTTCCCGGCCTTTGGTGGCAATGGCGGTACCATTGTGTCGTTCGCGACCCAGGGCGTCGCGTTCGTCGCCCGCCCGCTGGGGGCGATCCTGTTCGGGCACTTCGGTGATCGGCTCGGGCGCAAGCGGACTCTGATCTTCACGATGTCGCTGATGGGCGTGTCCACCGTGCTCATCGGCGCGTTGCCCACGGCGGGGAGCATCGGGGTCGCGGCACCCATTCTGCTCGTCCTGCTCCGCGTCGCGCAGGGCATCGCCGCCGGCGGCGAGTGGGCGGGTGCGACGCTGTTCACCTCCGAGCATTCGCCGAAGGGCCGTCGCGGCTTCTGGTCCATGTTCACCAATCTCGGCGGCGCGCTCGCGAACATCCTCGCCCTGTCCACGTTCCTCGCCGTGGCGCTCTACATGAGCGAGGAGACCTTCACGTCCTGGGGATGGCGCCTCCCGTTCCTGGGCAGCTTCGTGGTTATCGCCGTCGGTCTCTACGTGCGGCTGAGGATCGAGGAGACCCCCGCGTTCGAGGCCGAGGCGAAGCGTCAGCGCAGTAGCCGCGGGCTGCCGTTCAAGGAGGCCGTGGTCAACCAGTGGAAGGAGCTCCTGCTCGGAGCTGGCGCGTTGGTGACGGCCTTCTCGCTCGGCTACATCGGGATCGCATACCTGACCAACTACGGCACTGCCACGCTGGGCCTGAGTCGACCCGAGGTGCTGACGGCCGGCATTGTCGGCAATGTTGTGAATGGTTGCGCAATCATCTCGGGCGGCATTCTGAGTGACCGGTTCGGCCGTCGGCGGGTCCTGCTGGCTGCCAACACCGTCGGCATCCCCTGGGCGCTGGTCCTGTTTCCGCTGCTGGACACGGGCACACTTACCGCCTTCTGGATCGGGATGGCGGTGACCTTCCTGATCGCCGGTCACGGGTTCGGCGTCGCGGGGTCGTTCCTGTCTGAGCTGTTCCACACCCGCTACCGCTACACCGCGGCCGGGCTCTCCTACAGCCTCGCGGGCGTTGTCGGCGGCGCGGTACCTCCGCTCGTCGCCGCCAGCATCATCGGAAGCCACGGCGGATTCGTGTTCGGCCTGTTTCTGGCCGCCTACTGCCTGGTGAGCCTGCTGTGCGTACTGGCTCTGCGGGAGACCGTCGGCGACGAATTGATCGAGACGCCCGCAGCGCAGCAGGGGGTGACATCGTGAAGCTGACAGTCACAGCTGTCTCGGTCGGCCGCGTCTTCGGCCTCCAGAAGGCCGCGCTCACCTACCTCCGGGGCTGGGGCGAGACCCTGGACATCCCGCTGATCATGTTCGTGATCCAGGGTGGTGCCACTCCGGTGATCGTCGACACCGGGGCCGACCTGAGCCGGGCCTGGGAGCACCACCGGATCAGGATGGAGCAGACGCCCGAGGAGCGGCCCGACGCGGCGGTGCGCGCGCTGGGCATCGACCCCGATGAGGTGGGTCTGGTCGTCAACACCCACCTGCACTGGGACCACTGCTCCAACAATCATCTGTTCCCCAATGCCCGCATCGTCCTTCAGCGCCGCGAGATCGATTTCGCGCGGAAGCCGGTCGAGTGGCATCGGCGCCAGTTCGAGGCCGTTCCCGACCTGGTCCCGGCGTGGCTGCGTGCCGAGGACCGGATCGACGCGATTGACGGCGACACCGACCTGGCGCCCGGGGTCTCGGTGGTCGCCCTGCCCGGTCACACGCCGGGTTCACAAGGGGTCGTGGTCGAGGCTGAGACGAACCGCTACCTGCTCGCGGGTGACTGCGTCGATCTGTACGAGAACTGGGCGGGCGACGCGGAGGCCGACCGCATCCCGTCCGGCTTCTTCACCGATCTCGTGGCCTACGAGGAGAGCGTGCGGCGGATCGAGCGGTTCGGCTGCGAGGTGATCCCGAGCCACGACCCGCTGGTGGTCGAGCGTCGGGTCTTCCGTTGAACGCGCGCCGCCCTGGGCGGTTGCAGGTCGTCAAGCGCCTGTCGGCAGTCCGAGTTTGTTTGCGAACAAGTCCGTCGAGCCGAATACGCGAGCAGACGGGCAGATGACCATTGCCGAGCCCCGTCGGCCGCATGGCCCGCGTGGACGGCGGAGAGAGGAAGCGGCGATGAGCGGCCCGATCCCTTCGTGGGGACGCGATGTTACTGTCGAGCAGGTAGGCGGCGTCCCGTTCCGAATGTACGAGCCGCGGGCGCGGAGGCTGGAGTCCCTGCTGGACCATGCCGACCGCTGGGCGGGCCGGGCCCACGCCGTGCAGGGCGACGTGCGGCTCGACTTCGGCGACCTCGTGCCCGCGGTCGGTCGCAAGGCGGCCCAGCTGCGCCAGCACGGGGTGGGCCGGGGGGACCGGGTCGCGCTGCTGGGCTGGAACAGCCCGGACTGGGTGGTGAACCTCTGGGCCACCTGGTGGCTCGGCGCCGTTCCGGTGCTGGTCAACGCCTGGTGGAGCACCCGGGAGATGGAGCACGCCTTCACGGCGCTCACACCCGTCGCCGTGCTGGCCGACCGCCGGCTGGAGCACAAGGTGCCGGCCGGGAGTCCCGTCGCGCCGTGGCTGATGGCCGACGCGGTCGACGGCGCGCCGCCTGAGCGTCCCGACAGCGACGACGAGAACGAGCCCGCCCTGATTCTGTTCACCTCCGGCAGCACCGGATTCCCCAAGGCGGTCGTGCTCACGCACCGCTCGATCATCTCCGGCCTGCACTCGCTGCTGAGAATCACCAAGCGGCTTCCGCAGGAACTCGACGGCGCGGCGCCCAGCGTCGCCCTGCACACGGGGCCGCTGTTCCACATCGGCGGCGTACAGACCCTCGTGCGGGGGGTCGTGGTCGGCGAGACCCTGGTGTTCCCGCAAGGCAAGTTCGACGCACACGCGGCGATGGACCTCATCGCCGCGCACGGTGTCACCCGCTGGAGCGCCGTCCCCACCATGGTCAGCCGGCTGCTCGACGCCCAGGCGCAGCGGCCGGTCGACCTGCACAGCCTGCGGTCACTGACGCTGGGCGGTGCCCCCGCCCACCCCAGTCTGTACCAGCGGATCCGCGACGAGCTGCCGTCCGTCCAGGCACGCGTGGCCACGGGTTACGGCCTCACCGAGAACGGTGGGCAGGCCACCGCGGCCAGCGGCCGCGACACCCGTGACCGGCCCGGCTGCTGCGGTCTGCCGCTGCCCACCGTCGAGATCACCTTCGGTGACCGGGCACCGGGCGGGGACGGCGAGGTCCTGCTCCGCGCCGCGTCGCAGATGCTCGGCTACTACGGGGAGGCGTCCGGCCCCATCGACGGCGACGGGTGGCTGCACACCGGTGACCTGGGCTACCTCGACGAGGACGGCTATCTCTGGGTGACTGGCCGCAGCAAGGACCTCATTCTGCGTGGGGGCGAGAACATCGCGCCGCTGTCGGTCGAGCGCGCGCTGGTCGGCGTGCCCGGCGTTCTCGATGCGGCGGTGATCGGCCTGCCGCACGCTGACCTGGGGGAGGAGGTCGCGGCGGTCGTGGTGGTCGACGAGGCCACCGCGGGCCGGCCGGACCTAGCGGAGTACGTCATCGAGGTCCTGCGCTCGGACCTGGCGTCCTTCGCGATCCCGACCCGGTGGCGCTTCCAGACCGAGGAACTGCCGGTGCTCGGGTCGGAGAAGATCGACAAGCATGCGCTCGCCGCGGAGTTCGCCGCCGAGGCCGCCGCTTCCCGGTGAGCATCCCGGCCCCGGTGCGCGCCGCGTCGGCGCGCACCGGGGCCGGGTACGGCTGCGGCACGACACCCCTGCCGAAGCAGTGCCGACGAAACAGCGCCGGCCAAACAGTGCCGGCCAGAACTGAGTGCGAGGAGAGGCTGTGTCGCGTTCCGCGCTTGTCATCGGTGGCACCGGGCCGACCGGGCCGGGAGTGGTGCGCGGACTGCTTGACCGCGGCTTCGACGTGACGATCCTGCACGGCGGCCAGCACGAGGTCGAGCTGCCCGCCGAGGTCCGCCACATCCACACCGACCCGCACTGGCCGGACACGCTCGGCGCCGGCCTGGGCCGGGCGGAGTTCGACCTCGTGGTGGCTCAGTACGGGCGGCTCGCGGTCACCGCGCAGGTCCTCGCCGGCTGCACCGACCGGGTGGTTGCCGTCGGGGGTGCCCACGGCTCCCTCGCGCACGCCGCCGATCCGCGCTGGGGAGCGCTGGGCCGGCCCGCCCTGCCCCCCGAAGAGGCCGAGCACCTGGAACAGGACCCCGCACACGGCACGCTCGCGGTCAGGATGGCCGCCGCGGAACAGGCCCTGTTCGACGCCCACGCGGCGGGCGCGTTCGCGGCGACCCTCCTGGCCTATCCCGTGGTCTACGGCCCGCGGCAGGTCGCGCCGCACGAGTGGTGCATCGTGCGGCGGATCCTCGACGGCAGGCGCCGCATCGTCGTCGCCGACGGGGCCATCCGCATGGAGACCAGGCTCTACACCGAGCATGCGGTGCATGCCGTGCTGCTGGCGGTGGACCACCGCGCGGCCGCGTCCGGGCAGAAGTTCGTGGTCGCCGACGACAACCTGTTCACGATGCGCCAGCGCATCGAGTTCATCGCCGCCCGGCTCGGCGTGGACGTGGAACTGGTCGACATGCCCTACCCGCTGGCGACCCCGTGCCACCCGTACTGGCGCCACGGGCCCGACCACCGGCTGCGCGGCAACGCCCGCAGCCGGGCGGAGCTCGGCTATGCCGACACCACCCCCGCGGCGGACGCCCTCGGCGCGACGGTCGACTGGCTGGTCGAACACCCGCCCGTGCCCGGCGGTCCGGAGGAGAAGCGGCTCGGTGACCGGTTCGACTACGTCCATGAGGACGACCTGATGGAACGCTGGGCCGCGGTGCGCCGCGACTGGTCCGATGACGCGGACCCGTTCCGGCCGGCCCACGCCTACCGCCACCCGCGCCGCCCCGACGAGACGTGGCACGCGGGCGGTACGGCCACGACGTAGCCGTTGCGGCGTGCCGTACCGGCGTAGCTCGCACCGGTGCATCTCGTACTCGTGGATCTCGTACTGATGGAGCTCGTACTCATCGAGCCCGTACCGCCCGCCTGAGCAGCACTGCTCAGGCGGGCGGTACGACTCAGGAGTCGGCGATGGTCGCGACGTCGAGCACGAACCGGTACCGGACGTCGCCGGCACTGAGGCGGTCGTAGACCTGGTCGAGCTCCTTCGCCGCGACGACCTCCACCTCGGCCCTGATGCCGTTCTCGGCGCAGAAGTCGAGCATCTCCTGCGTCTGCGGCATGCCGCCGCTCATCGAACCGGCCAGCACGCGCCGGTTCGTCAGCAGCGTGTAGGGGTCGATGCGCAGCGGCTCGTCGGGCACGCCGAGGTTGACGAACGTGCCGTCCAGGTCGAGCAGGTCGAGGTGGGAGGACAGATCGTAGTTCGTCGGGACCGTCGACACGATCAGGTCGAACGAGTCCCGCAGCGCGTCCAGATCGCCGGTCGTCCGGTAGTCGTCCGCCCCGAGGCGCTCGGCGTCGGCGCGGCGGTCCTCGGTGAGTTCCAGGACGGTCGTGCGCGCGCCGAGGGCGTGGGAGATCTGGACGCCGATGTGCCCGAGCCCGCCGAACCCCAGGATGCCGACCCGCCTGCCGGGGCCCGCGCCCCAGCGCCGCAGCGGCTGGTACATGGTGATGCCCGCGCAGAGCAGGGGCGCCGCGGCGTCCAGCGGCAGGGCGTCGGGGATGCGGGCGACGAACCGCTGGTCGACGACCACGAGTTCGCTGTACCCGCCCAAGGTGGTTGCCCCGTCGCGGCCCACCCCGTTGTAGGTCAGCACCTTGCCGCGGCGGCAGTAGGACTCCTGCCCCGCGCGGCAGGCGGGGCAGTCCCGGCACGAGTCGACCAGGCAGCCGACGCCCACGTGGTCGCCGGTGGTCAGCCCGGCGACCTCCGCGCCCACCTCGCGGACGATGCCGGCGATCTCGTGACCGGGCACGATCGGATAGCGGGTGTGCCCGAACTCCGCGCGGGCGTGGTGGACGTCGGTGTGGCAGACCCCGGCGTAGGCGATGTCGATCAGCACGTCGCGCGGGCCGACGTCGCGGCGCTCGACGGTGATCGTGCTGAACGGTGCCGTCGGGCTGCTCATGGCCCGGGCCTTTGCGGTGATCACGATGACTGCCTCTCGATGGCTCGCCGGGTCCGGGGTTCAGCTGATGAGCGACTGGTACTCGAGGTACTCCTCGATCCCGTACCGGCCCATCTCCCGGCCGATGCCCGACCGCTTGAGGCCACCGTGCGGGGCGCGCATGTCGATGGGCGCGCCGTTGATCCGTACGCGTCCGGTGCGGATGCGTCGGCCGACGTCCCGTGCCCGCGCGGGGTCGGCCGCCCAGACCGCGCCCGCGAGCCCGTAGTCGGAGTCGTTGGCGATGGCGACGGCCTCGTCGGTGTCGTCGAACGGGATGATGATGACCACCGGTCCGAAGATCTCCTCCTGGGCCAGCCTGCTGCTGTTGTCACCGGTGAAGACGCTCGGCTGCACGTAGTAGCCCCGGTCGAGGTGCTCCGGCGCCTCCGGGCCGCCGGCGACCAGCCGCAGTCCCTCGTCGATGCCGGTCTGGATGTAGCGGCGCACGCGGTCGCGCTGGGCATCGGAGACCACCGGCCCGAGGGTCGTGGCCTCGTCCAGGGGGTCGCCGATCACGTAGCTCGTCGCCTTCGCCGCGGCGATCTCCTCGGCTTCGGCCAGCCGCCCGCGGGGGACCAGCATGCGCGAGAGGCCGCCGCAGACCTGGCCGGAGTTGCGGAAGGCGTCACCGAGCCCGTCGACGACGGCCTTCTCCAAGTCGGCGTCCGCAAGAATGATGTTGGCGGACTTGCCGCCGAGCTCCAGGGCCACGCGCTTGACCGACCGGGACGCCAGCTCCATCACCCGGCTGCCCGCGCGCACCGAGCCGGTGAGCGAGACGATGTCGATGAGCGGATGGGTCGCGAGCGCCTCGCCGATCTCCGGGCCCGTCCCGCTGACCAGGTTGAACACGCCCCTGGGTAGGCCGGCCTCGGCGGCGGCCTCGGCGAACAGGAAGGCGCTCAGCGGCGCGACCTCGGTGCCCTTGAGCACCATCGTGCAGCCCGCGGCGATGGCCGCGCCCGCCTTGAGCGCGATCATCCGCATCGGCCCGTTCCACGGGGTGATCGCCCCGGCCACACCCGCGGGGATGCGCCGCACGATCGTGTCGTCGAACCGCTCCTCCCACACGATGTCCTTCAGGCTCGCCGCGGCGATGCGCAGGTCGTTGATGGCGGTGGCGGACTGCGAGCCGCGGGCGAGCGTTATCGGTGTGCCGACCTCGCTCACGATCGTGCGCGCCAGCTCCTCGGCCCGCGTGTCGAGGACGTCGGCGATGCGCGTGAGCATGTCGATCCGGTCGTCGACCGTCGAGCGCGACCAGGACTCGAACGCTCGCGCGGCGGCCTGGGCGGCGCGGTCGACGTCGTCGGCGTGGCCACGCGGTAACGTCGCGAGCGGTTCCTCGGTGGCCGGGTTGATGACGGTCAGGGTGCCGGTGCCCGCCGAGCTGACCCACTCACCGTCGATGAAGATCGTTCTTTTTTCGATCACGACTGTCTCCCTTGCGCGAGCACCGCGGGGACGCGGGGTCACATGTACTACCGTGGTCGTATATACGAACAACTGTTCCTCTTGGCGATCGCGACGGTACAGCGCACGGAAACCCGGGTCAATGCGCCTGCCAGCGCTCCGTCCGGTGCGTCACGGTGACCGGGGTGCCGCGCCGTCCATCGCGGCGGCCGGTCCGCCGCGCCTGCGGTTACTGTGCAGGCATCCGTGGCGCAGACCGCCCGTGTGGCCGGCTGCGGCGGGGCTCGGTTCGGGGCTCGTGACGGAAGGACGTGCAGAACGTGGTCGAGGGTCATCGCACGATCACGAGGGTGACCCGCATCCTCGAGGAGGTCGTCTACCGCCCGGGGATCAGCTACGCGGAGCTGACCCGTGTGCTCGAAGCGCCCAAGAGTTCGGTCTACGGGTTCATCCGGGGCCTGCTGGACACCGACTGGCTCGTGGAGCAGGACCACCGGCTCTACCTGGGGCCTGCGTTCTTCAGCCTGACCATCGCCAACGGCGACGTCCGCGCGGGCCTGGTGTCGACGGCCGATCTCGAGACCCTGCACCGGGAGGCGGGCCTCACCGCGTTCGTTGGCGTCCGGTCCGGCGACAGCCTGCTGTACATCGCGCATACGGGCAGCGACATGATGACCGTGTTCCAGGCGCGATCCAACATCCGGCGCAGCCTCCTGACGACGGCCGGCGGGCGGGCGCTCCTCGCGGCGCTGCCCGCGTCGGAGCTCCAGGCATACCTGCGGCGGCGGGGGCCCGACGAGGTCGAGAAGGTCGAGCGGTTCCTGGCCGCGCTGTCGGGCATCCGCGAGTCGGGGGTCGCGGTCAGCGTCAATGCCACCAGCCGGCGCACGGGAGTCGCGGTCGTCCTGCCGCACGCCACCGGACGCGCGATCGCGGCGGTGACCCTCGTCGGCGAGAGCGTGCACGTCGACCCGCGGCTGGACGAACTCGGCGAACTCATCAAGTGCCACATCGCGAAGTGGCGCGACCGGTCGGGGGCCTCACCGCGCGAACCGCTGTAGCAGACTGCTACTGGACGTGGCGGGGTGGTCGCGCTGCAGCATACCGCCGGGCAGTGTCGGGAGTGCGGCCCGCCGGTGTGATGGGACGTCGCGCGCCGCGCCAGGGTGCCTCGCCGCGGACGTGTGGCTATACCGCCTGTTGACAGGGTCGATCCGCCGCCCTACCTTTCTGCCAATCGTTAGTACGGTCACACGGTCGTATATACGTCCAGTTGCTGCGTGAAGATCTGCCCGCCGTGGATCGCGAGATCCGTCGGGCCCATTCGCGGTGGTGCGAGTACCACGGCGAGCGGGGTCCCACGCACCGCACCCACGTCCTCTTTACGCTGCCCGATCGACGCGAAAGCCCACCAAAGTAGTAGCCACGGCTGTGTCATGCCGTGGCTGCTTCGGCGACTTCAGGCACGTTCTGACGTCCGCGACAAAGGAGCCACAAATGCCCGCTATGCGACGACTGTCCTTACTTCCCTTACGAAGGTCGTCTTCGTCGCCGAGACCGCGCCGGACCGTGTCCGCTGTCGCTGTCCTCGCGGTCGCCGGGAGTATAGCCGCGGGCTGCGGGGGCTCCTCGGACAACAGCGCGGGGTCGGACGGGGCGCTGAAGGTAAAGATCATGTCGACCTCGGCGACCTTTACCGACCTCCCCACCGTGGTCATCGTTGCGCAGGACTACTTCAGGCAGGTCGGACTCGACGCCGATGTCAGTTTCTCGAACGCCAGCAATGCATCTCTGATCACCCAGGCCGTGATCTCCGGGGACACCAACATCGGTACGTCCGGTGCAGGCTCGCTGTACAACGCCTATGCCGAGGGCAAGACCGACCTCGTCAGCCTCGGAACCACCAACCCCAGTATCACCTTCGGGCTGGCGCTGAACCAGGAGACGCTGGACACTCTCGCCGAGCGCGGAGTGACACCGGAGTCGTCCGCGGAAGAGCGCGTCCAGGCGCTGCGCGGCCTCACTCTTACCTCCTCGCCGGAGGGCTCCACCGGCAACACCTATCTGCGCGTCATGCTCAGCGAGTACGGAGTCGATCCGGATCGCGACGTGACGATCCTTCCCAACAACGACGCCTCCGCCCAGATCGCGACCACGCGGCAGGGCCGGGTCAGCGGGTTCGCCCAGTCGTTCCCGCGGGTCAACTTCCCCGAGGCGGAGGGCTGGGGCGGGCTGTGGCTGAACTGGGCGGTCGACCTTCCGTCCATCCTTCCGCTGGCCTCGCACGAGTACTACACCACCCGCTCCTGGCTGGAGCAGAACCCCGAGATCGCCAAGCGTGTCATGCAGGCCGTGTGGCTCGCCGACCGGGACCTGCAGAACCCGACCGATGAGCTGCGGGACAAGGTGCGGGGATTGCCGCAGTTCGCCAACCTGAACGAGACGGCCTTCAACGCGGGCTGGGAGGTCGCGGTCGGTGCCTACAAGGACGCGTCTCCCCTGACGACCCAGGAGATGTTCGACAACCAGGTCCGGCTCGTGAACCTCAACCGTGACTCGCCGCTCACCTTCGGCTTCGACGACATCTACGACCTGAGCGCCGCGAAGGCCGCGCAGCCGTGACGAGGAGGCGATGATGTCGAAGAATCCGCAGACCGGGAGCGCAGGGCCCGGGAAGACCGCTACCTCGACGGAGAAGGCCCCGGAGTTCTCCTTCCAGAAGGTCAGCCGAAAGTTCCGCTCCGGTGACGGGGAGTTCACCGCGCTCGAGTCGGTCGATCTCGATATCGAGAGCGGCTCGTTCGTCTGCTTCATCGGTCCGAGCGGATGTGGCAAGACCACGCTGCTGAACATGTCAGCCGGGCTGCTGGCACCAAGCGAGGGTGACGTTTACTTCCGCGGTCAGCGGCTGAACGGGGTCAACACCGGGGTCGGGTTCATCACCCAGCACGACAATCTTCTGCCGTGGCGCACCTTGGAGAAGAACGTCGGGATCGCCCTCGAGATCGAGCGGGTGCCCCGCAAGGAGCGCCGCCAGCGGGTCGCCGAGGTGATCGAGCTGGTGGGGCTCAAGGGCTTCGCGCAGCGGTACCCCTCGCAGCTGTCGGGCGGCATGCAGAAGCGTGCCTCGCTCGCGCGGGGCCTGGTGTACAACCCCTCGACGCTGCTCATGGACGAGCCGTTCGGGGCGCTCGACGCGCAGCTGCGGTTCACGATGCAGAAGGAGCTGCTGCGGATCTGGGAACGGGACCGCAAAACCATCATCTTCGTAACGCACGATCTGGACGAGGCTCTTCTGCTGGCAGACAAGGTCGTCGTGTTCGGAACCCGCCCGGGCCGCGTCGTCCACGTGGAGGACGTGCCGCTGGAGCGGCCGCGTGACCTCGCCGACCTGCGGCTCAGCCCGGTCTACGGCGAGCTCTGGGAACGACTGTGGAAGTTGCTGGACCACTCTTCACCCGCCAAGGAGGCATCGTGAACCCGACGCCGGTGTCGACAACAGCCGGAGTGCAGGCCGCAGTGCCGGCCGGGCCGCAGGGCGTCGGCGCGCAGGGCGTCGGCGCGCAGGGCGGTGTGCTGGGCGGCCCCGTGGCGGCCACCGTCACCGGCTTGGATGAGCAGTCGTCCACCACCGCGGCCCGCAAGCCGCGCCGCCCGATGGACATCAAGCGGCTGATCGTCCTCATCTCGCGGGTGGTACTCCCGGTCGGGGTGCTGGCACTCTGGGAGACCGCGAGCGGGGACCCCGCGACCGAGTCGGGCGTGCTCATCGACAGTTTCTACGTCAGCAAGCCGTCCGAGATCTGGTCGGCGCTGACCGGCTGGGTCGATGACGGTGTGCTGCTGGACAGCATCCAGGCGACTGTCATCGCGACGGTGTACGGGTTCGCCATCGGCGCGGTGCTCGGCGTTCTGGTGGGCATCGTGCTGGGCAGCAGCCCGATGCTCGGCGAGATCTTCCAGCCGTTCATCGTCGCGCTCAACGCGGTCCCGCGGCTGGCCCTGGTGCCGCTTTTCATCCTGTGGTTCGGATTCGGCCTGGGTTCCAAGGTGGCGCTGGTCAGCCTCATCGTCTTCTTCCTCGTCTTCTACAGCACCTACGAAGGTGTGCGTGACGTCGAACAGCGCCTTATCGACGTGCTGAAGGTGATGAACGCGTCCAGGCTCACGGTGCAGCTGAAGGTCCGGATACCCTCGGCCGCGACCTGGATCATCCAGGGCCTGCGTGTCTCGGTGCCCTACGCGCTCGTCGCGGCGGTCACCGCCGAGATCATCGGCGCCAACACCGGCATCGGTTATCTGATCCAGCGGTCGGCGGGTAACTTCTACACCGCCGGCGTCTTCGCGGGCATCGCGGTGCTTGTGGTGGTCTCCACCATCATCAACGCGCTCGTGACGCTGCTGGAGAAGCGCCTGCTGCGGTGGAAGCCGCGCAACCTGACCAACGTCGGAGCACCATGAGCCCGCCCGTCGGCTCCGGCCCGCTCGCAGGGACGCGCGTCCTTGAGATCGCGGGCCGGGGCCCCGGGCCCTTCGCTGGCATGCTCCTGGCGGACATGGGAGCGGAGATCCTGCGCATCGACCGGCCGGATCCCCCCGTCCGTCCGCAGGCGCCCGACCACCGCCTGGAGCTGTACAACCGCGGACGGCGCTCCGTGGTCGTCGATCTCAAGCACGGAGCCGGCCCCGAGGTGGTGCTGCGTCTGGTCGAACGGGCGGACGCGATCTACGAGGGGTACCGGCCCGGCGTCGCCGAACGTCTCGGGATCGGCCCGGACGCGTGCCTGCAGCGAAACCCGCGGATCGTCTACGGGCACGGCACGGGCTGGGGGCAGACCGGGCCCCTGGCGGACAAGGCCGGCCATGACATCAACTACATCGCGCTCGCCGGGGCGCTCGACCCCCTCGGCTACGCGGGCGGGCCGCCCGCCATCCCGCTCAACCTGATCGGTGACTACGCGGGCGGAGGCATGATGCTCGCCTTCGGCATCGTGTGCGCGCTGCTGGAGGCGCGCGGCTCGGGCCGGGGCCAGGTGGTCGACGCGGCGATGGTGGACGGGGCGTCGCTGCTCATGACCCTGTACCACGGACGTCGGATGATGGGCACGTGGAGCGACGAACGCGGCACGAACTACGTGGACTCCGGCGCGCCGTTCTACAACGTCTACGAGACGAGCGACCACCGGTACGTCGCGATCGGCGCGATCGAGCCGAAGTTCCAGCGGGTGCTGTTCGACGCCATCGGCGTGGACCTCGACGGCATCACCATGCCGGTGTCGACGATCGACCGTACCGACTGGGCCGAACTGCGGCGCCGGCTCGCGACGGTCTTCGCGACCCGCACCCGCGACGAGTGGACCAAGCTGCTCGCCGACGTCGACGGCTGCTACTCGCCCGTGCTGTCCCTCGGGGAGGTGTCCGCACATCCCCATCACCAGGCGCGTGACGGCTTCCCGGAACTCGACGGAATCCCCCATCCCGCGCCGGCGCCCCGGTTCGGGCGGACCCCGGCGGCCATCCGGACGGCCCCGCCCAGGCCCGGGGAGCACACCCGGGAAGCCCTGGCGGACTGGGGCTTCACCGACGACGAACTGCAGACGCTGCACCGGGACGGCGCAATCCGGTAGCGGCGGCGCGATCGCGGCGATGGCGACCCGGACCAACGGCGATCCGCTTCCCCACGGCGATCCGCCCGCGACGGTGCCCACCGGCAGTTGTGCCGGTGGGCACCGTCATTTCTGCGTCGCTCCCGACGCGCTCAGCAGGACACCGCCGGACCGGACCGGCAGCAGGACGTCGGTGAGGTCGTAGCGCAGCAGGGCGCCCGTGGGCAGCCACACCTCGCTCAGGTCGTCGCCGGCCGGGTCGCCGGCCTGGGCGCCGAGGTGGCGGATCAGGGCACGCAGGACGTTGCCGTGGGCCACGACCAGAACGGTCCGGCCGGCACCCAGATCGTTCGCGATCTCCGACTCGTAGTACGGGCGGAGCCGGTCGAGGACGTCCGCGATGGACTCCGTCCGGGGGACGCGCACGCCCAGCTCCCGGTACCGTGCGTCGTCGTCCTGCCCGAAGAGGCTGCCCGGGGCGATCGGCGGCGGCGTTCCGTGGAACGAGCGGCGCCAGAAACGAAGCAGGTCCGCGCCGTACTCGGCGCGGACCTGCATGCGGTTACGGCCCTGCAGTGCGCCGTAGTGGCGCTCGTTGAGCCGCCAGCTGCGCCGGACCGGGATCCAGTGCCGGTCGGCGGCGTCGAGCGCGAGGTCCGCGGTCGACACGGCCCGGCGCAGAAGGGAGGTGTGCACGACGTCGGGGAAGAGGCCGGTGTCGCGGAGCAGGTCGCCGCACCGGCCGGCCTGAACCCGGCCGAGTGCGGACAGCGGCACGTCGACCCAGCCGGCGAAGCGGTCTGCGGCGTTCCAGGAGCTCTCCCCGTGCCGCAGCAGCAGCAGGGTGCGGGACCCGGTCATCCGGGCGGGCTCCTCCAGGTGGGCGGCCCGGTGGCGGCGTGGCGCCGCGCCCCGGGTGACGGTCGAGACAGTCTCAGTCGAGGTGTCCGCCTTCGCGCAGGACCTCCTCCGCGATCCGGAAGGCCTCGCCCGCCGCGGGCAGCCCGCAGTAGACCGCCGTCTGCAGCAGGATCTCCTGGATCTCGGCAACCGTGGCGCCGTTGGTCATCGCGCCCTCGATGTGGTGAGCGAGCTGCGCGGGCCTGTTCAACGCGGTGAGCATCGCGACGTTGATGATGCTGCGCTGCTTGCGGTCGATTCCTTCGCGGGACCAGATCCGCCCGAAGCAGACCTCTTCTGAGTAATCCTGGATCACCTCGTTGAAGGAGTTGCGCTTCTTGTCCTTTGCCGCGACATAGTCGGCACCCATGAGCTCACTCAGGACGCGCCGGCCGTTCTCCTTGTCGGTCACGCTGTTTTTCCTCCTGCGTCGGTGTCGGGTGTGCGTCGGTCCGGCTCGGTGTCTCAGCCGCGGTCGAGAACTTCCTGCACCTCGCTGGCCGAGAGCTTGATCTCGACGCCCGCTCGTTCGTTCTGCAGGAGCAGCGGTGTCTGCGAGTCGCGACCGCCCCAGCCGCGCTCGAGCGCTTCGGCGAAGTCCTCCTGCACGAGACGGGCGGCGCGCATGGGGACGTCGAACTCGTCGGCCAGCTCGAGTGCCAGTCGGAGGTCCTTGTTCGCCAACGCCAGGGCGAACGAGGGCGGCTCGAAAGCCCCCTGCAGGTAGCGGTCGCTGATGCGGTCGAACGTGCGGGCCCGGCCGATCGCGCCCTGACGCATTGCGTGCCAGAGGGCCGCCGGCTCGACACCCGCCTTGACTCCCATCGTGAAGACCTCGGCGATCGCCGAGCGGATCATCATGCTGGCGCAGTTGTGGACCAGCTTCGCGGTGTTGCCCGCGCCGATCTCGCCGACGAGGATCACCTGGTCGCCGATGGCGTCGAGGACGGCGCGGTGGCGCTCGAAGGCCGCCTGATCGCCGCCGACGTAGATCGCGAGCTTGCCTGACCGGGCGCCTTTGGGGCCGCCGCTCACCGGCGCGTCGAACAGTTCGATGCTGTGCTTGCGGCAGGTCTCGTGCACCTCGCGGACCACGGTCGGCGAATTGGTGGTGAGGTCGAACCAGACGGTGCCCGCCCCCAGGCCGCTGCACAGCCCGTTCTCGCCGAGGCCCAGTTCCTGCATTTCCTGCGGGCCCGGTAGTGATGTGAGGACCACATCGACCTGGCGGGCGAGATCGATGACCGAGTCGGCCCAGGTCGCCCCGGCCGCCTCGTGTTCCGCGGCGCTCTCTCTGTGGAGGTCGTGCACAATCAGTTCATAGCCGGCCGCGCGCAGGTTGAGCGCCATTCCGGCGCCCATGGCGCCGAGCCCGATGAATCCCACCTTCATGTTGCAGATGTCCTTCCGTTTTCAGGGACGATGGCGCCCCTCCAGGGCACGACCGTCAGACGGCCGTCTCTGGCGGGACCGCCTCTGCAAAAGATCGTTCTCCGTGGATCCCCGCTCGCGGGACCTGTCCGACCTCGATGTCCGCATCGCTTTGCGTGTCGGATGCTGCATGCCTGGTACCGCGGTGCGTATATACGAATGATCGATTGTATGTGCGAACAGCACGGTAGGGTCTCGTATGGGGGGCTGTCAACGTCCCGGGCGTCCCGCGGGGCGGGATGCGGGGGTGTGTCCCTCGATGCGCGATCGCGTCGGAGGCGTTGACAGTCATATGTGTCGCTCCTAGCATCGGGCTGTAAATGCGTACTCCTGTGCGTAAATGCGAACAGGCCGTGGTGTCGGTGCTCAGCGCGTCGAGCAGTTCACTGCGGCACATCCGGACTGGCGCGCGATCCGCGACGCTCGCGCCCGAGTGACCACGGAGGCCCTGGATGACCGCGCTCGAAGGCGTGAAGGTGATTTGTGTGGGGCAGTTCTACTTTGCCCCTTATTGCTCGATGCTGATGGCGCGCCTCGGCGCGGACGTCATCAAGGTCGAGGCGCCGGAGGGGGACCCGTACCGCCGGCTGCCCACCGTCGACCACGACGGCTTCCCGATCCAGTTCCGGTTCCTCAACTCCGGCAAGCGCGCCATCCGGCTGGACCTCAAACAACCTGCCGGGCAGGAGATACTCCGTAACCTCGTCCGGACCGCCGACGTGCTCGTCCAGAACCTGTCGCCGGGGGCGATGGACCGGCGCGGTCTCGGCTACGAGCAGCTCAGTGCGATCAACCCGGGCCTGATCATGGCGTCGGGCACAGGCTTCGGATCGTTCGGGCCGTATGCCGGCGAGCCGGCGATGGATCTCACGATCCAGGCGCGCAGCGCGATCATGAGCACCACGGGGTTCGCCGACGGGGCGCCGGTCCGCACCGGCCCGTCGGTCGTCGACTTCGTCGCGGGCACGCACATGCTCGGGGGTGTGCTCGCCGCGCTGTTCCAACGCACCCGCACCGGCCGCGGTCAGCATGTCGAGGTGGCCCTGCAGGACGCCATCGTCCCGTCGCTGACGTCCAACATCGCCGGGCTGCTGAGCAGCGCGACCGAGAGCCACGAACGCACGGGCAACCGGCACGGCGGGCTGGCCGTCGCCCCGTACAACGCCTACCGCACCAACGACGGGTGGATCGCCGTACTGTGCCCGACCGACGCGCACTGGCGGCGGCTGTGTGAGCTGATGGGGAATCCCGCCACCGACGACCCGCGCTTCGCGGACATGAGCAGCCGGTGCGCCCACATAGACGACGTCGACGCGGTCGTCGAGAACTGGACGAGGGCCCGCCCCAAGGACCTGCTGGCGCGGATGCTGGTGGAGGCACGCATCCCCTCCGCTCCGGTCGTCACCCTGCCGGAGCTGCTCGAGGACCCGCACGTACGCGAGCGCGGCGTGCTCCGCACCGTCACCGACGAGCAGGGCTCGTTCATGACGCTCGGCAGTCCGCTGTTCCTGTCGGACTCGCCCATGGTGGAGCCGTCGCGGGCGCGCGAGGTCGGCGCCGACACCGACGAGGTCCTTACCGCGGAGCTGGGCATGTCCGTCGACGACATCGCCAAGCTGCGGGAGGCCGGGGTCATCTGAGGCGTTCCGTGGGCCGGTGGGAGCGTCGCGACCACGGGAACCCTGTTGCGTGAGGGGGAGATGTGGGTGAGTCGCGTGCCGCCGCGGAAGCGCCGACCCGACGGATCGAGGGCTTCGCGGTGGCGGGCGGGGTGTGGGCGACGGCGGTCCCGTTCCCGAGTCCGCTCGCCTACTCGTACTCCTACGCGGTGCGGGCGGCCGAGGGGATCGTCGTGGTGGATCTCGGGTGGGACTCGGACGAGGCGTGGAGCGCCTTCCGATCCGGGCTGGCCCGGGCCGGTCACAGCCTCGACGAGGTGATCGGGGCTGTCGTCACCCACGCGCATCCGGATCATTACGGGCTCGCCCGCCGCATCCGGGAGCACACCACGGCCTGGATCGCCGCGCACCCTGCCGAACGGGCACAGATCCGCGTGGGCGCCGCGGAACGGCGGGCCCGTGTCGTGGAGATCGCCGACTGGCTGGGCGTGAGCGGGGTGCCTGCGACGCGGCTGGCGGGCCTCGAGTCGGAGCTCGCCGAGCTCGAGGCGGCGCTGCCCGGAATCGAGACGGACGTCGAGCTCCTCGACGGCGCGGCGGTGCCGGGCACCGGGGGTGCCCTCATCGCGATCCACACACCTGGGCACACCACCGGCCATCTGTGCTTCCACGACCGTGAACGAGGCCTGGTGTTCACCGGTGACCACGTTCTGCCCAAGGTGACCCCGAACGTGGCACTGCGTCCCGGGTCGGCCGCCGACCCGCTGCTGGACTTCCTCGACTCGTTGCGGCACCTCCGGGACCTTCCCGACAACCTGCTGGCCCTGCCCGGGCACGAGTGGTCGTTCGACCGTCTCTCCGACCGGCTCGGCGTGCTGGAGGTGCATCACCAGTCGCGGCTGCGCGAGATCGAGCAGGCGGTGCGCGAGGGGCGGGAGACCGTCTGGGATGTGTCCCGTGCGGTGCGGTGGGCGCGGCCGTTCGACTCGTTCACCCCGCGGTCGCTGCGCTCAGCGCTCGCCGAGACCTACGCCCACCTCGCCCGGCTGTCGGAGGACGGGCGCCTGGTCCGTAGGGCCGGGCGGCCCGAGCGGTGGACGGTCGCCAGAGGCCGGTGCGACTGATCGCTGCGCACGGCTCAGCCGCGGCGGCGTCTCAGCGGACCCGCCGGGGCTGCGCCGATAGACGCAGACGAGAGTTCCGTCCTGGTTGTAGCCGCGGGTCTCCACGGTCACGACGCCGTGGTCGTTCCTGCTTCTGGACTCCGCCTTGCTCAGCACGGTTGATTCGCCGTGGACGGTGTCGCCATGGAAGACCGGAGCGACGTGGCGTAACGGCTGGACCTCGAGGTTCGCGACTGCTTTCCCCGAGACGTCGGCGACGGACATTCCGAGGAGGAGGGAGTAGAGGTAGCTGCTGACGACGACGTCCCGCTTGAACTGGGTCGTCCGTGCTGCGTAGCTGGCGTCGGGGCGGAGGGGGTGATGATTCATGGTGAGCTGGCAGAACAAATGGTTGTCGTCCTCGGTGACCGTCTTTCCTGGCCAGTGCCGGTAGACGGCGCCCAGGTCGAACTCCTCGTAGAAGCGCCCGAACCGCATCTGTGCTCCCAACGGCAGGAAGAGGAGCGGCTCGCCGCACGACCGCGGATCGGGTCTCGCTGTGCCGGGGCACATGACCCCGCACCGGACGGCCGCATCGTCTCCTCGGCTCCGGATCGGTGGCCGCGCGCCACCCGAGGACGTCCATCGTTCTTATATAAGAACTAATGTCCTTATATGCGGACGCACGCTACGAGCGAGCCGATGCCATGTCAAGGCGGCTGTGGGGCGGCCATGGTGGCCCAGGGGTCGAGCGGCTCGTGGCCGCCCTGTCGGTCTGGGTGGCTGCGGGCGGGCGGCTGGGCCGTGGAGGCTCGGCGGGAGCGGAGCCGGCCCGTTGACACCCCTATGTGATCATCGTAGTGTGATTGCAATTACGAATTTTAGTTCGTAATAATGAACTTCGCGACAAAGGGGTGGCGGCGTGATCAATCAGGACCTCATCCTCATCGACGGTGAGTGGGTCCCGTCCTCCGGCACTGGCGTCATCAACGTCGAGAACCCGGTCACCGAGGAGATCATCGGCACGATTCCGGACGGCACGCCCGAGGACGTCGGCCGGGCGGCGGCCGCTGCCGCCCGGGCCTTCGACGGCTGGTCCCGTTCGACGCTCGACGAGCGGGCCGAGGTACTGCGAAACCTGGCCGACTTCGTGGAGGGCCGGGCCGACGAGATCACCGAGGCGATCGTTCAGGAGATCGGCGAGCCGCTGAGCATCGCCACCGGTCATCAGACGCTGTCCACGATCAAGCACCTTCGCGGCACGGCCGACGCGCTGGCGGAGGTCGACTTCAACGTGGCGGTCGGGGACACGCTCGTGCACCGGGCCCCGGTCGGGGTGGTCGGCGCGATCACGCCGTGGAACGTGCCGCTGTTGATGATCGCGATGAAGGTCGGCGCTGCCATCGCGGCGGGCTGCACCGTCGTTCTCAAGGGCACCGAGATCGCCCCGCGCAGCTCCTTCTTCTTCGCCGAGGGCACCCTGAAGGCCGGCCTGCCCGCCGGCGTCGTCAACCTGGTCAGCGGCACCGGTCCGGTGGTGGGCGAGGCCATCGCCGATCACCGCCTGGTCGACATGGTCTCGATCACCGGCTCCGTGCGCGCGGGCAGCCGCGTCATGGAGATCGCCTCCCGCACGGTCAAGCGGGTCGGGCTCGAGCTCGGCGGCAAGTCCGCCAACGTCATCCTCGAGGACGCCGACATCGCCAGGGCGGTCACCGCCGGCATCGCCGACGCCTTCCGCAACAGCGGGCAGGTGTGCGGCGGCCTCACCCGCGTGCTCGTGCCCCGCGCGCGGCTGGCCGAGGCCGAGGACGCCGCGCGTGCTGCCGCCGAGTCCTACGCGCTCGGCGATCCGTTCGCGGAGGGGACCAGCCTCGGGCCGGTGGTGACCCGCGCCCAGCGGGACCGCGTCCGCGAACTGATCCAGTCGGGCATCGACCAGGGTGCCACGCTGGTGACCGGCGGCCCCGAGCAGCCCGAGGGCCTGGCCACCGGCTACTACGTGAAGCCGACCATCTTCAGCGGCACACCGGACATGCGGATCGCCCGCGAGGAGATCTTCGGGCCGGTGGTGACGATCCTCCCGTACGACACCGAGGACGAGGCGGTCGCGATCGCCAACGACTCCGACTACGGTCTCGCCGGTGGTGTCTGGGCCGCCTCGCCCGCGCGCGCCCGCGAGGTCGCGCTCCGCCTGCGCACGGGCCGGATCCGCATCAACGGCTCAGCGGTCAACCCGCGTGCGCCGCACGGCGGCTTCAAGCTCTCGGGCATCGGCCGGGAGAACGGCCGTTTCGGTATCGAGGAGTTCCTGGAATACCAGTCGATCGGGTGAGCGAGCGGGCAGGCGACCAGCCGGGAACGCGATGGCGGGGAAGAAGGGCGGAGAGGACATGTCGGTGCGTGCTCGGATAGCGGTGCTACCCCCCGGAACCCACCTGCTCGAGTTTCGGGAACTGACCATGCCGCCGCCCGGCCCGTTCGAGGTCGTGGTCGAGCAGAGCGCGTTCGGGGTGTGCCACAGCCAGCTCGACCGGATCTTCAGCCCTTCCCGGACCGCCCCGATGCTGCTGGGCCACGAGTCGATCGGGACGGTTGTCGCGGTCGGTGCAGAGGTGACCTATGTGCGAGAGGGCGATCAGGTGTGCATCACCTGGATCCCCCGCAGCCCCCGGGAGGGCCGTCCACCCTCGCCGTCCCGGCTGACGTTCCCCGACGGCGAGGTGGCCACGTCGCACAACTGCCACACCTGGGGGACCCACGCCCTGGTCGACGAGCAGTATGTCGTTCGGATGCCCGAGGACACCGACCCCGACCTCGGGAGCATCATCGGCTGCGCGCTGATGACCGGCGCCGGCGCCGTGATGAACAGCATCGATCTCCGGGCCGGCCAGTCGGTCGCGGTCTGGGGCGCGGGTGGCGTGGGGCTGTGCGCCATCGCCGGCGCCGCGATTCTGGGCGCAGGACGGGTCATCGCCGTCGACGTGAGCGACGCGAAGCTCGCCCTGGCGGCGAAGTTCGGCGCCACCGACGGCGTCAACGCCCGCGAGACCGACCCGGTGGAGGCGATCCGTCAGCTGACCCGGCACGACGACGGAACCGCGGGTGCCGACTACTGCCTGGACTGCACCGGCATCGGAAACAACATTCCGGTGAGCCTCGCGGCCGTGCGTCCAGGTATCCGCGGCGCAGGAGTTCGCGGCGGTACCGATGTTCTCGTCGGCATTCCGCGCGAGCCGTTCAGCCTCGACAGTTTCGACCTGCTGAACGGTGAGAAGAGCCTGGCTGGTTCGGTCGGGGGCGGCTGCGATCCGATCCGCGATTTCGCGACCTTCGTGAACTGGACGAACGACGGCCGCTTCGATCCCGCCCTGCTGGTGACGGACCGGTTCGGGCTCGATCAGATCAACGAGGCTGTGGACGCCCTGCACCATGGTCGGGTCCGGGGCCGTGCCGTGGTCACCGTGCGCGACCCGGCGTGACCGCGGTCGTCACGGCAGGTCCTGCCGGCCCACATGGGTCGTCACCGGCTACACCCTCGTGTTCTCGGCCCTGCTGCTGTTCGGCGGCACGCTGTCCGACCGTATCGGCGCCCGGACCCGCCGGAATTCCGGCCAGGCGAAGAAGAACGAGCTCAATGGCGCGATCTCGCTGCCCCTAAGGAAGATGGTGAGAGCACGCGCGAGCGGTTGCGAACCCGGTCTGCACCGGCCGGATCCGGATCGGCGGAACGCCTATCAATATGAAGGCACCCCACGGCGGCTTCAAGATCTCTGGTCTCGGCCGCGAGATGGGTCGCTACGGCATAGAGGACAGAGGAGTGACATGATCACCCGCAGGGCTCGCGCAATGGCGTGTGCGACCGGCCAGTTCGAGACGGTCACCATCGGACGTCGCGACGTAGGGCAGAATGACGCGCTCATCGAGATCGACGTAAGCTATCGTTTAGTGATCGACGCGAGCACACTCGCGCGCCAGAAAGCGCGGATTTGATGAACGAGACGAGGCGCACGGGCCTGGTGAACCTCACGAGGATCGTCGCGGAGTACGCCGCATCGACCTCGATCGACGCGTTACCTGCCGACGTTCGGGAACATGGGCGTCTCATCGTTATGGATGAGTTGGCCTGCGCGGTCTTCGGACAGACTCGGACAGCGGGGAAGCTAGCCACCGGCTACGCGGCCTCGATGGGCGGAGCGGGGGCGTGCCGAATTCTCGGAACTGAGCACCGCACAACCGCGCCGTACGCGGCTCTCGCGAACGGCACGGCCGGGCACGCCGACGAGGTTGACGGTGCTCACGTCGTCGGTGGGCATCCCGGGGCGACGATCGTCCACGCCGTGGCGGCGATTGCCGAGCACCGGCGGGCGACGGGCGGCACTCTGCTCAACGCCGTCGTTCTCGGCTACGAGATCGGCAACCGGCTCATCCGCGCGTGCGGTGGGGTCTTCGGGGTGAAGTCGCGCCTTCACATGCATGCGGACTTTCTTCATGCGATCGGTGCGACCGTCGCGGCGTGCCGCATCCTCGGCCTCGGCCCGGAAGCGTACGGCAACGCGATGGCCCTCGCGACATTCCAGACCAACGGCCTGGTCGCGCTCTTCCAGGAGCGGCGCCACATCAGCAAGTCGTTCTGCAACGGCCAGTACGCCTTCGCCGGCGTTTCGGCCGCGCTGATGGCGAATGCCGGGCTGGAAGGATGCGAGGACGTGCTCGGCTCGGAGAACGGGCTGCTTGCGGCGTGGGGCCTTGAGGACGGCGCGAGTTCGCTGACCGACGGACTCGGCCACGACTACGCCGTGATGGGCGCGAACTTCAAGTTCGTCAACGCGGGCTACCCGATCCACGCGGCGGTCGAGGCAGCGATGACGGTGATGCACGATCATCGAATTCAGGCGGCCGAGATCGACACGGTCGAGGTCGGTATGCCTACCAATGCGCTGCGCGTAGTCGACAATCGTGCCATGCACAACATCTGTCTTCAGGACATGCTTGGCGCGGCAATCGTACAGGACGGGCTGAAGTTGCGGGAGAGCCCCTTTCCGCTCCTTCTGTCGGACTCCGACTTCCAGTCGATGAGGCGACGCATCCAGCTTCGGTCTGACGCTGAA
This sequence comes from Frankia sp. Hr75.2, assembly GCF_949319125.1. Taxonomy (NCBI): domain Bacteria; kingdom Bacillati; phylum Actinomycetota; class Actinomycetes; order Frankiales; family Frankiaceae; genus Frankia; species Frankia sp. Hr75.2. The sequence continues at coordinate 85,712 of NZ_CASGGV010000199.1, forward strand.
CTGGACACCGAGCAGCCGAACGGCCGCGGGGCCCGTGTGACCTTTGTGATGCGCGATGGCTCGAGGCTTTCACATCGGGTCGATCAGCCCAAGGGCCACAGCGCGGGAGATCCCATTGGTTGGGACGACTTGCGCGACAAGTGGGTCGAAGCCCTGCCGACAGTCGACGTCGATCGCCTGGTTCGACTTTCCCAGGCTGTCGAGGAGCTGGACGACGTCGAGGAACTGCTCCGGATCTTCGATCCTCCTCGACGTACTGCATGAAGTATCCGAGGGCTACTTGCCTCGGCGCGCCAAACAGTGCAATGACTTCAATGCTGCACCCAGGACTACTCGGCTGAGGTCTGCTTCGGTCGGACCTGGTCGCGGCCCGGTACCGACCGCAAGGTGCGGAGCGTCATCAACATCGCGCTGCTCGTCGTGCTGAGAAAGTCGAACCAGCTGCGCCACCACATTGAGGGTGCGCTCAACAACGGCTGCTCGGTCGACGAGATCCGGGAGATTCCACTGCAGACCGCTGTCTACTGCGGGCTCCCCGCCACCGGCGAAGGCTTCAGCGTTGCTGAGGAGGTACTCCGCGAGCGCGCCCTCATCGGCTGACGCGGAGCACCCGGACTCGTATGAGGGATCGAGAGGGTAGAGAGATGGAGATCGGTTTTATCAGCCTCGGCGCTATGGGCCGCGGAATGGCCGCGAGCCTGCAGAACGCCGGCCACGACCTCGTGGTCAACGACCTGCGCAAGGAGTCCGCCGCCGACTGTCTCGGCCGGGGCGGGTCCTGGGCGGAGACGCCGCATGAGCTCGCCAGCCGGGTGGAGCTGATCTTAACCTCGTTGCCGACTTCCCAGGACGTCGAAGCAGTCGTGCGTGGGTATGACGGAGTCGCCGAGCTGGCGGAAGAGGACATCCCAGCTGTGCTGTCACAACACGTCGAGCTGCCTACAACGTTCGCTTAGGAGGACCCATGGCCAAGCAGCAGCCCACGGGCTTCGTCCTCGTTCACGGCGGCCGACACGGTGGCTGGGCGTGGCGCGACGTTGCCTCTCGACTCCGCGACCTCGGCTACCCCACGTATAGGCCGACCTTGACCGGCCTCGGTGAGCGAGCGCATCTTCTGCGCTCGGAGATTGGCCTCGAGACACACATCAACGACTTGGTCGGCGTCTTCGAGTACGAGGACCTGAGCGACGTCGTCCTGGTGGCCCACAGCTACGGCGGCATGCCTGTGGCAGGTGCGATGCAGCAGGTCTTCGACCGCGTACGCACCGTCGTCTGGGTGGACGCACATCTTCCACGTGAGGGCGAGTCGGTCTTCGATCTCATCGGTGACGAGCGAGCCGCACAGATGAAGGCGATGGCCGCCGAGGGTGGAGAGGGCTGGTACGTGCCGACATCCGACGCCAGTTGGTGGGGTCTGAGCGATCCCGACCAGATCGCATGGGTCAACTCCAAGACGACTCCGCAGCCGATCAAGACCTACCTCGACAAGATCGGCCCCACAGGCCGGGCCTGGTCGCACCCAGGTACGACGATCGAGTGCAATCCGAGTCGGCTTCCCGCAGTGGAGGTGGCACGTCAACGCGCACGTGCCGAGTCCGACCCGCACTTCCATCGTCGGGTTATCGCCGCATGCCACGAGCCGATGCTGACGCACCC